>CAJBLW010000526.1 GCA_903953985.1 uncultured Burkholderiales bacterium | reverse complement strand
CTCGCAAGCTTCATGCGTCGGCACCAACACTTTGCCACCCATATGACCGCACTTTTTCACGGCCGCCAGTTGGTCTTCGAAGTGCACACCTGCCGCCCCAGAGGCGATCATGTTCTTCATCAACTCGAAGGCGTTCAACACTCCTCCGAAACCGGCTTCTGCATCGGCCACGATGGGCAGGAAGTAATCGATGAATTCCTTGGAACCTGGTTCGATACCACGGCCCCACTGGATTTCATCCGCACGTTTGAAGGTGTTGTTGATGCGCCGGACCATGGTGGGCACCGAGTCATACGCGTACAGCGACTGATCGGGGTACATGGTCTCTGACGTGTTGCCGTCAGCGGCAACTTGCCAGCCCGACAGGTACACAGCCTCAAGGCCCGCCTTGGCTTGTTGCATGGCTTGACCGGCAGAAATTGCGCCGAAAGCGTTGACGTAGCCTTTTTTGGCCCCGCCGTTGACCTTTTCCCAGAGCTTCTCAGCGCCGCGCTTGGCCAAAGTGTGCTCGATGGGCATGCTGCCGCGCAGGCGCACAACGTCGGCAGCGGAATAACCACGCTTGACGCCCTTCCAACGCGGGTTGGTCGCCCAGTCTTTTTCAAGGGCGGCGATTTGCTGTGCACGGCTGAGTTGTTGAGTGATGTCTGCTGGCATGGAAAACTCCTGTGGTCAAGTTGAAAACAAGTAACGGTTCAGCGGGATCTGCTCCATCGTTGTATTCATCTTAACTCTTATATAAGACCATATTTTTATCTTATGTCTTATAGAAGACATATTTTTTTATATTTAAAATCAACAACTTAGATTGTGTTTTTTCCAATATGAAATATTAAGTCATTAGCCGGAATGTCTCGTCAAAATGAATCGATCTAATTTTTGCAATGTGAAATATTAGTACGGCTCATAAAACGTCCTGCAAACAACACGATTGAGAAAGAACCAGAACATCCAACACCGGCGAGAAAGTGGACTGGCCACTCCACTCACTTTTGGGGGCACAGGTTCAATACATGACTTCCTGCGCCATCATTCCTCGACCAGTAAGTAGGAGGGAAAAGTCACCAAATGGCTCCCCATTGTGTGAATTTGAGCCGCACATTGACGCCTTGGATGCACAACAAATGGCGTAGAAACAGCTTGAAGGAAGTTGCCAAGACCTACAAAAGCCAAACAACGAGGGCAAATCAGCAACAACATTGAGAGAAAAATGATTTTTATGCTTGGAAAGTGCCTCTTTCTCCATTAGCATCCCAATAGCTGTAAACACATCGTTTCTCAGCGGCGACCCAACTTCCGACCAAAGGAATTTCATCATGGCAACTGCGAAAAAAACCCCGGCCAAAAAAGCTGCAGCTCCCGTAAAAAAAGCAGCACCGGCAACCAAGGCTGCTCCTGCTAAAAAAGCGGCTGCTCCAGCTAAAAAAGCGGCTGCTCCCGCTAAAAAAGCGGCTGCTCCCGCTAAGAAGGTGGCTGCCAAGGCACCCGCCAAAAAGGCAGCTCCTGCAACCAAACGCACACCCAACCCAGCCTTCATGAAAGCACTGACCCCCAGTGCCGCTCTGGCAGCCGTGGTGGGCGCTGCCCCTCTGCCACGCACCGAAGTGGTCAGCAAAATGTGGGTCTACATCAAGAAACACAAGTTGCAAGACAGCGTGAACCGTCGTGCCATCAACGCCGATGACAAGCTCCAGGCAGTTTTCGGCAAGGCGCAAGTCACCATGTTCGAAATGGCTGGCCTGATCGGTAAGCACCTGAAGTAATTCACTCGCTTGACCAAAAAAACCCGCCTCGGCGGGTTTTTTTATGGACCAACGGTCAGATCGCCAAGGTCAGACGAACTTCTAAGCTGAGCAATTAAGTGGGTTCTTGGCGGGTTAAAGCGGCTTGCGTGATCGCACTCAAGGTCCCGCGCGTAGTGATCACCTCAGGATCAAGCATGACCTCAATGAGTGTGCCCTGAGGACGGGCTAATGCAGCCAGGAGCGCCGGCTCAAAGGCTTCGGTCTCCTTGATGCGCACGCCCACGTACCCATAAGCCGCAGCCAAAGCGGCAAAATCGGGGTTTTGCAGCTTCGAGCCCGTCACATGACCGGGGTAATCGCGCTCTTGGTGCATGCGGATGGTGCCGTACATGCCGTTGTTCAGCAACACAATGATGCTTTTGCCCCCATGCTGCACCGCCGTGGCCAGCTCTTGGCCGTTCATTAAAAAATCGCCATCACCAGAGATGGTAAAAGCCAAGCGCCCGGTCAACAAGTTGGCCGCAATGCCGGCAGGCACGCCATAACCCATGGCTCCCACCGTAGGGGCCAATTGGGTCTTGTGCCCCTTGACCAACCCGTGGTGTTTGTAAAAACGGTGCATCCAGCTGGCAAAGTTACCCGCACCATTGGTCAGCACGGCGTCTACTGGCAAATGCATTTGCAATGTGGCCACAATGGCCGGCATGTCAATGGTGCCGGGCAATGCTTGGGGCTTGAGGTTGTCCAGGTAATCGTTGTGCGCGGCTTGCGTCCAATCGCTCCAAGGCAGCTCGGTGGGCGCACTCAAGACTTCAAGGCTGCGGGCGGCCGCGTTCATGGTGGCGTTAATGGCCAAATCGGCTTGATAAACACGGTTGAGCTCTTCGGCACTGGCGTGAATGTGCACCAATTTCTGACGTGATTTAGGGGCCTGCAGCAAGGTGTAGCCCCCGGTGGTCATCTCGCCCAAGCGAGGGCCGATGGCCACAATCAAATCAGCATCGCGAACGCGTTGGGCCAAGCCTGGACCAATGCCTATGCCCACATCACCGGCATACAGCGGGTGGTGGTTGTCAAACGTGTCCTGATAGCGGAATGCATTGGTCACAGGCAGCTGCCAGTTTTCGGCAAAGCGTTGCAGGGCTTGGGCAGCTTGCGGAGTCCAACCACCGCCACCTGCGATGACCAAGGGCTTGTGGGCCGCCAGCAGCATGTCGCGCAAATTGCGCAAGGACCCTGGGTCACTCCAAGCCTGAACGGGCTCCACGCGGTCCAAGGCTTGGGCCTTCACGGTTCGGGTCAACATGTCTTCGGGTAGCACCAAGACCACCGGTCCGGGCCTGCCGTTCATGGCGCTGGCAAAAGCGCGGGCCACGTATTCGGGCAGGCGCTCTGGGTCATCTACGCGCTCCACCCGCTTGGCCATGCCTTTGGTCGAGGGGCCAAAAAAGTGGGTGTAGTCCATTTCCTGAAAGGCTTCGCGGTCTCGGGTGTCGCTGGCCACATCACCGACAAACAGCACCATCGGCGTGGAGTCCTGAAAGGCGGTGTGGACGCCGATCGACGCATTGGTGGCCCCGGGGCCTCGCGTGACGAAACAGATCCCAGGTCGGCCTGTGAGCTTGCCTTGAGCTTCGGCCATGAAGGCGGCCCCGCCCTCCTGGCGACAGGTCACGAAAGTGAGTTGGTCACGGTACAGATGATAACCATCGAGCACCGCCAGGTAACTCTCTCCGGGCACCCCGAAAGCATGGGTGACGCCTTGGGCCAGGAGGCATTCAACAAGCAGGTGGCCAGCAATTTTTGAAGTCATCCCTCATTGTGCCCAAAGGCCCCGAAACCTGTCTGTCACAGCGGTGCAAGCTGGGCCTACACCCCCTGAAGATCAGGCTGCTTGGTCAGTCACCTTGAACTCGAATTGCCCCGGGTTGCGCACCGGATCGACCGACACATCAATGGTGCATTTGGGTGGGAAACGACCTTCAAGCAAGAGTTTCGACAAAGGATTTTCCAGGCGCTGTTGAATCGCCCTTTTCAGCGGCCTTGCGCCAAAAACCGGATCAAACCCCACTTTGGCCAATTCGGACAGGGCCGCTGGGCTGACCTGCAAGTTCAGGTCCATACGGGCCAAGCGGGTTTTCAAGACGCCCAGTTGGATCTCCGCAATCGCGGCGATATGTTGCGCATCCAAGCTGTGAAATACCACGGTTTCATCAATGCGGTTCAAAAACTCGGGTCTGAAATGGGTCTTCAGCTCATCCCAAACCGCGTCCTTGATGTCCTCAGCAGGCTGGCCCACCATGGCCTGAATCAAGTGAGAGCCCAGGTTGGAGGTCATCACAATCACAGTATTCTTGAAGTCAACCGTGCGGCCCTGCCCATCTGTCAAACGACCATCGTCGAGCACCTGCAGCAAAACGTTGAACACGTCTGGGTGGGCTTTTTCCACCTCGTCAAGCAACAAGACGCTGTAAGGCTTGCGTCGCACGGCCTCGGTCAGATAGCCCCCCTCCTCATAGCCGACGTATCCAGGTGGCGCGCCAATAAGACGGGCCACCGAGTGCTTTTCCATGAACTCGCTCATGTCCATGCGGATCAGGTGGTCCTCACTGTCAAACAAAAAGCCGGCCAGCGCTTTGCACAGCTCGGTTTTGCCCACGCCTGTGGGACCCAAAAAGAGGAACGAACCCGTTGGACGGTTCGGATCAGACAGGCCCGAACGCGAGCGGCGAATGGCGTTGGCCACGGCCGCAATGGCCTCATCCTGTCCGACCACGCGCTGGTGCAGTTTTTCTTCCATCTGAAGCAGTTTTTCACGCTCACCCTGCATCATCTTGGACACCGGGATGCCTGTGGCCCGAGACACGACCTCGGCTATTTCTTCGGCCCCCACTTGGGTGCGCAGCAAGCGGTGCACCGATTTTTCACCCGGTGCTGCTTCCTTGGCCTGCACTTCTTTGAGGATTTTTTCCAAGGCGGGCAACTTGCCATATTGCAACTCAGCCACCTGGTTGAAATCGCCCTTGCGGGTCAGCTCCTCAATTTGCTGCTTGAGCTGGTCGATTTGCTCGCGCACTTGCTGGCCGCCTTGGGCCTGAGACTTTTCAGCTCGCCAGATTTCTTCCAGGTCAGCGGCTTCTTTTTTCAACTTGACGATCTCTTCCTCGATCAAGGCAAAGCGTTTTTGTGAAGACTCGTCGCTTTCTTTGCGCACCGCTTCGCGCTCAATTTGCAGCTGAATCAAGCGGCGGTCCAGCTTGTCAATCACCTCCGGTTTGGAGTCAATTTCAATCTTGATCTTGGCCGCAGCTTCGTCAATGAGGTCAATCGCTTTGTCGGGCAAAAAGCGGTCGGTGATGTACCTGTGGCTGAGTTCGGCGGCCGCTACGATGGCCGGGTCGGTAATGTCCACGCCGTGGTGGATCTCGTATTTTTCCTGCAAGCCGCGCAAAATGGCAATCGTGGCCTCGACGGTGGGTTCATTGACCAAAATTTTCTGGAAACGGCGCTCTAAAGCTGCGTCTTTTTCAATGTATTTGCGGTACTCGTCCAAGGTGGTCGCGCCCACACAATGCAACTCGCCCCGAGCCAGCGCAGGCTTGAGCATGTTGCCCGCGTCCATGGCCCCTTCGGCCTTGCCCGCGCCCACCATGGTGTGCAACTCGTCAATGAACACAATGGTCTGGCCTTCGTCTTTGGCCAGTTCACTGAGCACAGTTTTCAGACGCTCTTCGAACTCGCCCCTGAATTTGGCCCCGGCCAGCAAAGCCGCCATGTCGAGCGACAACACCCGCTTGCCTTTGAGTGAATCAGGCACCTCGCCCGCGACGATGCGCTGAGCCAAGCCTTCGACAATTGCCGTCTTGCCTACACCGGGCTCGCCAATCAGCACGGGGTTGTTTTTGGTTCGGCGCTGCAAGACTTGGATGGCGCGGCGAATCTCGTCGTCCCGTCCAATCACCGGATCAAGCTTGCCAATGCGGGCCCGCTCGGTCAGGTCGAGGCAGTATTTTTTGAGAGCTTCGCGCTGGCCTTCGGCATCGGCACTGCCCACACTTTGCCCTCCCCTCACCGCCTCGATGGCGGTCTCCAGGCTTTTACGGTTGAGCCCATGCTCTTTGGCAATGCGCCCTGCCTCAGATTTGCTCTCGGTCAGTGCCAGCAGAAACAATTCGCCTGCGATGAAGGCGTCGCCGCGTTTGATGGACTCTTTTTCCGCTGACTGCAAGAGCTTGACCAGATCCGGCCCCACCGTCACCTGGTCTTGTCCGGTGACCTGGGGCAAACGCGCAACGGCCGATTCGGCCGCTTGCAGCAAAGCGGGCACCTGAACGCCTGCGCGCAACAAGATGGCCTTGGGGCCGTCATCTTGCTTGAGCATGGTGGCCAGCAGATGCTGAGGTTCGATGTATGCATGGTCTTTGCCTAAGGCCAGCGACTGGGCGTCGGACAAGGCTTCCTGGAACTTGGTGGTGAGTTTGTCAATTCGCATGTGGGGTTCTCCAATGCCTGTTAACTTGTGCTGAAAATGACATTTTCAAGGGAATGTCCAGCTGGCAATATTGCCTAAAATCAAAGCATGAACATTCACCAACTGTCTGTGAACCACGACGAGCGCCAAGACCGCTTGTTGTTGCGCCTGAACACCCAGGACCAACAAGAGTTTCGTTTCTGGTTGACGAGGCGCATGACGCTGCGTTTGATGCCAGCCATCGAACAATCGGCCGTGCGTCTGGAAGCGGCGCAACCGGGCGTCGCGGCTACTGATGCGCCATCTCAACATCTGCTGACCGAACTCAGACGCGATGCGTTTTTAAAAAAAGCCGACTTTGCCACCCCTTTTGAAAACCGCGCCACCCAATGGCCGCTAGGGGCTGAACCGCTGCTCATCACCGATGCGCATTTGACCATCCAACCAAACGGGGCGTTGGAAATTGCTTTTGAGGACAAATCCGATCCGGCCAAGGCCCGCTCTTGCCATTTGCACCTGCAAGTCAGCCTGGTGCACGGCATGGTGCACCTGATCCAGCAATCTATCCAGAAAGCAGAATGGGTCAGCTTGGGCAGCTCCGCCAAAGTGACCGACACGGGCCCTGTGACATCACCTGAGCCCCCCCGCTACTCACACTGAAGATGGCCCCTCAGTGACCCAGCCGGAAATCAGGCGTTGTGGGCCTCAATGCCCCAACGCGCCAAAGCCGCATCGTCAGACACCCGGGCATCCACCCAATGCGCCCCCTCCGGGGTTTGCTCTTTTTTCCAGAACGGCGCCTGTGTTTTGAGGTAGTCCATCAAAAATTCACACGCCTTGAAGCTTTCACCTCGATGAGCTGAGGTCACGGCCACCAGCACGATTTGGTCTGCTGGCAGCAAGCGCCCCACGCGGTGCACCACACGCGCCGCATAAAAGTCAAAGCGCTGGTGTGCTTCGTCAATCATGGCTTCGATCGATTTTTCGGTCATGCCCGGGTAGTGCTCCAACTCCATGGCCTGCACTTCATCACTCACCTGACCGGTCAGGGCCCGGGTGTCGCGCACCGTGCCCACAAAGCTGCACACCGCCCCGACCCGCAAGTCCTGGCCCTGCAGGGCGGCCAACTCGGTGGACACGTCGAAGTCATTCGTCTGAATGCTGACTCGGGCTGTCATGGTGTCAACCTCCGGTCACGGGTGGAAAAAAGCCGACCTCGCAGCCTTCGGTCAGGGCGGCGTTGCCTTGCACCATGAGCTGATTCAGGGCCATGCGCACCGGACGATCCAGCGCAAGACAAGCGCTGTAGTGCTCGCCCCGGGCCATCAACTCGGTTCGCAAAGCGGCCACATCGGCCGTCTGGGTCTCCACGGTCTCGTGCGACAAACCAATGCTTTCGCGCAAAGAGGCGAAGTAGCGAACCTGCACTTTCATGTCAAGCACTCCGAAAAAGGCCAAAAATCGACCATTTGGCCGGGCTCAATCGTCTGTCCGCCGGGGTTGTCCACCACCCCATCGGCCCACACCACCGAGGTCAGTACCCCCGAGCTTTGGTTGGGAAACAGGTCCAGCCCGCCTTGGGCATTGCGGCGCACGCGCAAGAATTCGCGCCGCTTGTCGGCCTTGGGCCACGCAAAATGTGCAGGCAAGCGTTGGGTGTGGGGTGCAGACGCGCACATGCCTTGCATCTGACGCAGCAAGGGCCTGACCAGAAGCAAAAAAGTCATGAAACTGGACACCGGGTTGCCCGGCAGGCCCACAAAGTGGGCCACGCCCTCGGCGGTCTGACGCCTCACCTGGCCGTACGCAAAGGGTTTGCCCGGCTTCATGGCGATTTGCCACAGGTTCAACTCACCCAAAGACTGGACCGCCGGTTTGACGTGGTCTTCTTCGCCTACCGACACACCGCCGCTTGTCAGGATCAGGTCGTGGTGGTCGGCAGCGGTTTTGAGCGCGGCCACCGTGGCTTCGCGTCGGTCGGGTACGATACCCAAGTCGCTCACCTCGCAGCCCATGCGGTGCAACAAGGTGCGCAAGAAAAAGCGGTTGGAGTTGTAAATGCTGCCCGGTGGCATGTCCTGCGGGTCCACATCGCCCGGCATGACCAACTCGTCGCCCGTCGAAAACAAGGCGACTCGGGGGCGGCGCAAAACCGGCAGATGTGCCAGACCCAGGCTCGCGGCCAGGCCCAGCTCGGCAGGCCCCAGCTTCTGGCCACGGTGCAAAGCCGTCTGGCCTTGGCGGATGTCTTCGCCGCTGCGGCGAATCCACTGCCCGGGCTCAGGCACCACGGTAAAGCGCACGGCATCGGGCTCACCGGGTACGGGCTCGGCTTGCTCCTGCATGACGATGGCATCAGCACCTTCGGGCACCGGAGCTCCGGTGAAGATGCGGGCGACTTGCCCGGGCTGCAAAGGCTGCCCGGTGTGACCGGCGGCGATGCGCTGGGTCACACGCAGACTGACGCCTGGCTGCAACAAGTCGGCACGGCGCACCGCGTAGCCGTCCATCGAGGAGTTGTCAAAAGCGGGCACCTGCAAGGCAGACACCAGGTCTTCGGCCAGCACACGGCCGTCGGCGTCGAAGGTGGCAACCAACTCCAAATCGGTCAAGGGGTTGATGCGCGCGAGCAGCGCTTGCAACGCATCGTCCAAGGGCATCAAGGGAGCGCGTGGGGCAGTGCTCATGGGCTTTCAGTCGCAGTGTTTCACGATGTAGGCCTTGACCAAATCCACATCCGCCTTCATCACTTGCACGCGTTTGGGCAAGGCTTCGATGCCTTCAAACTGCGGTGGTCGCTCAGGCTGACAGCCCAAAGCCTCCACAATGGTGGCTGCGAACTTGATGGGCAAAGCGGTTTCGAGCACGATCATGGGCACCTGCTTCTGAAGGTGTTCTTGCGCCACCTTCACGCCATCTGCAGTGTGGGTGTCGATGACCATGCCATAGCACTCAAAGACCTGCTGAATGGTCTTGATGCGATCGTTGTGGGTGCTGCGACCACTGTCAAAGCCGAACACCGTGGCGGCCTTGGCAAAGCAAGCGTCACCCGACAAATCAAAGAAACCTTGCTGGCTCAGGCCTTGTCCAAAAATGGCTTCGGTTTTTGCACCGTCTCTCGCCAGCAAGTCGAACACGAAGCGTTCGAAATTACTGGCCTTGGAAATGTCCATTGACGGGCTGGAGGTCTCCTGTGTATCGGCGGTGCCGCGAACGCGGTAAACACCGGTACGGAAAAACTCGTCGAGCACATCGTTTTCGTTGGTGGCCACCACCAAACGGTCAATCGGCAAGCCCATCATGCGGGCCACATGGCCTGCGCACACGTTGCCAAAGTTGCCACTGGGCACTGTGAAGCTGACCTTTTGGTCATTGGTTTGGGTGGCCTGAAAGTAGCCTGCAAAGTAGTACACCACTTGGGCCAACAAACGCGCCCAGTTGATGGAGTTGACCGTACCGATTTTGTACTGGCGCTTGAAAACCAGATCGTTGGAGACGGCTTTCACGATGTCCTGGCAGTCGTCAAACACGCCCTCGATGGCGATGTTGTGAATATTTTCGTCGAGCAGGCTGAACATCTGCGCTTGCTGGAACGGACTCATGCGACCGTTCGGGCTGGTCATGAAGACGCGCACGCCTTTTTTGCCGCGCATGGCGTATTCGGCTGCGCTGCCGGTGTCGCCCGAGGTGGCCCCCAAAATATTCAGCGTTTCGCCGCGCCGCGCCAACTCGTATTCAAACAAGTTGCCCAGCAACTGCATGGCCATGTCCTTGAAGGCCAAAGTGGGGCCGTTGGACAATGCCTCCAAATAAATCTTGGGCTGGGCTTGCTCTGCAGCCTGCAAGGGCTTGAGCGGCACAATTTCTGGGGTGCCAAACACTTCAGGCGTGTAGGTCTTGCGGCACAGGGCCTGCAAATCGCTCGTTGGAATGTCGTCAATGTAGAGGGACAACACCTCAAAGGCCAAAGCCGCATAGCCTTGGCTTTGCCAGACTTGGCGCAAACGCGTCAGCGCCGAAGCGTCGAGTTGCGGATAACTTTCAGGTAAGTAAAGGCCGCCATCTGGCGCCAAGCCCTCGAGCAAGATGTCACAAAATTGTGGGCGATCGGCATGACCGCGTGTCGACAGGTAACGCATCAGTTCAACTCTTCCTTGCGAATGCGGACGATCGGGGCCATCACGGTAGGCAAGGCCTGCATCTGGGCCAAAACTTGGTTCAGGGTGCCCTCACGCGTGTCGTGGGTCAGGATGATCACATCGGTCTGGTTTTCACCTGCTTGACTGACCTGATCGGCCTCGCGCTGCAAAACCGCGTCGATGCTGATGTCGGCCTGGGCCAGAAAACCGGTCAACTTGGCCAACACACCGGCTTGATCGGCCACGCGCAAACGCAGGTAATAACTGGTCACCACCTCAGACATG
>CAJBLW010000525.1 GCA_903953985.1 uncultured Burkholderiales bacterium | reverse complement strand
CGAAAGAATCCGTCCAGGTTATGACCCTATCGTCTAGAGGCCTAGGACATCACCCTTTCACGGTGAGTACCGGGGTTCGAATCCCCGTAGGGTCGCCAAGTTTTGTAGCACTTGGCCAGTTTGCACCAGCAGTCTGGCAAAAGCTTCAGCTATCAGGAGTGGTAGTTCAGTTGGTTAGAATACCGGCCTGTCACGCCGGGGGTCGCGGGTTCGAGTCCCGTCCACTCCGCCAAAACGAAAAGCCTAAGTAGATTTCTACTTAGGCTTTTTTGTTTTGGAATCAGATTCAAGTGCATTTTTCGCCTGCCCAAGGGATCACGCGTTTGCAAGTTCAAATCAGGGCTGGACGAGGTGAACACACTTGCAGTAAGCTCCAAGGTTTTCCAGATAACGTGTTGTCAGTCATGGACAGTTTGCTTCCCGCCATTCCAGCCAAGCGCTACTTCACCATTGGTGAGGTGGGTGAGCTGTGTGGCGTCAAGCCGCATGTCTTGCGGTATTGGGAGCAGGAGTTCACGCAACTTCGTCCGGTCAAACGACGGGGTAATCGCCGTTATTACCAGCGTCATGAAGTGATGATGATCCGCAGAATACGCGGGCTGTTGTACGACCAAGGCTTCACCATCAGCGGCGCACGAAATAAGCTGCTGGAGCTGACCCAGAGTGAACGTCAACTCATGCGTTCGGGCGCATTCTTGGATGAAAGTCTGGAAGACAACAGCGCTGAAATGGAGGCTGCAGAGGGCGCGCTGCCAGATGACCTGGCCCATGAGATGACAACCCAGACGTCGTACCGACCAGGTTTTGAATCGGCCTTGTCAATGCACCAAGAGCTTTTGCAAATTCGCGCGATGCTCACGGTCTGAATAGACTTGGATTCAAGCTATAATTCTTAGCTTGTCGGCGTGTAGCGCAGCCTGGTAGCGCACTTGCATGGGGTGCAAGGGGTCGCGAGTTCGAATCCCGCCACGCCGACCATTTATTCTTCATAAAATCAACGGGTTACATCTCACAAGGGTGTGACCCGTTTTGCATTGAGCACGCCCCTCGTGATGTGGCCAAGTCTTCGTCTCTAACTTTGAAGTGAACCCATGATCAGACCTGTACTTGCCGAGTCCGCCATCCATCCCAGCATTCGCCCGTTCATTGCGCAATGGCATGGGGCTGTGATTGCGCAAGTTCAAACGGCCATCGCACAGCACCCTGTTGTGGTTGTGGGTTTGTCAGGCAATCCTTTTGTGACCAAGGCTCGCAAGGCCTTGACTGGGGCGGGTGTAGCACACGAATACATCGAGTTCGGCAGCTATTTTTCGCAATGGCGTTTGCGCAATGCTTTGAAGATGTGGACTGGGTGGCCCACATTTCCGATGGTCTTTGTGCGCGGCACCTTGGTCGGCGGAGCCAATGACCTGCGCCGCCTGATCGACAACGGCGAACTTCAGAACATGCTGCAAGCCTGAAGCCCATGGCGTCCATCGCAAAACCCGAGTTGTGGCGCACCGAGGTAAGTGATGCGGTGGCGGTGCTCAATATTCCCGGCGCGCTCAAACGTTCACGCACGTTCGACATCGATGTGAGTTTGCTGGTGCGTGTGCCCGAAGACAACACCGACGCCTCGCACGCGTTGACGCTGGAGATCGATGGCAAGCGGCAATGGCACCGCCGGATCGCCAGCAATTGCCCGGGCCAGACCGACGGGCTCGATTACCACTGTCGCTTGGTGCTTGAAGCCGGTCCGGCCCTGCGCATCCGCGCTGTGGCAGGTACCCGGGGCGCGGTGGTGCAGCGCCTGCTGATCGAAGCGCGCGAAGACCTTTAGCCTCAGCCGATCACCGCCAACTCGCGCAGCGGGCGCTTGTTCAGCAGGCGCTCAAAACCCAATTCATCGACAGCGATGGTTTTTGGTTGGCCGTGCAGCATCCATTCGGCCAGGGCCAGACCGGCACCCGCCGCGTGCTGCATGCCGTGGCCAGAAAACCCGTTGATGAAATACAGGTTGTGCAATTCGGGGTGTGGGCCGATCACCGCGTTGTGATCGAAGGTGTTCATCTCGTAGTAACCCGCCCAAGCGCGCTCCACCCGCAGCGCGGCCAGCGCCGGAATGCGGTGGGCCAGCGAGGCCCATTGTTCATCGTTCCACTCGGACCAGTCGGGCTCCAGCGGCAGGCCGGGTTCGGTGTGCAAAGGTTCTGCGCCGCTGATCAAAAACCGACCCTCTGGCCGCAACCACCAGCCACTCGGATCAATCAGCAATGGGCACTGCGGCAAGGGTTCGGGGCAAGACAGCACAAACACCGTGCGCCTGGCGCCCACCACGGGCAGCTGCACCCCGGCCATGGCCGCCACCTCACCGCCCCAAGCGCCCGCCGCATTGACCACCTGACCGCAGGTCAAACTGCCGCCGCTGGCCAGGCGCACACCGGTGATTTGCGTGTCAGTATGGTCCATGCCCACCACCCGGTCGTGCAGCCGTTGCACGCCTTGGGCCATGGCTTTTTTCAGAAACGCCTGGTGCAGCGCAGGGCCGTCAAACCAGCCTTCGCCACTCAGGCCCAAGCTGCCCAAGGCCACATCGTCCACATTCAGCCACGGGTAGCGTTGGTGCAAAGCCTCGGGTGCCAGCAACGCCACATTGGCACCGGCTTGCTTTTGAATTTGGTGCGCCGTTTGCAGGGCCGCCACTTGCGCATCGTGGGCCAGGTACAAATAGCCGGGCTCTTGCAAACCCAGCGCCACCGGGTGATCGGGCAAGCCCAGGTGCTGCTCTGCCTCGCGCAAAAACACAATGCCAAATTGGCTCAAACGGATGTTGACGGGGCAGGTGAACTGCTGGCGAATCGAGCTGGCCGACAGCGAGGACGATGCTTTTTCATAACGCGTGTCGGACTCGACCAGCGTGACCTTCAAGCCCGGCTGCAGGCGCGTGAGCCACCAGGCGGTGGCCGCGCCCATCACGCCGCTGCCCACAATCACCACATCGGCGCGGTTCATGCTCGACTTGCCTCGGCCAAGGCCGCGCGGTACACCAACCGTGCCGCCACCGTGTCCTCGACAGCCTGGCCCAGCGATTTGAAAATGATGGTCGTGCCCGCAGGCGGTGCGGCCACGCGGCCACACAAAATCTCGCCAATTTCCGCCGCTACGCTGGCGCCTGACAGCAGCACATCGCCCGATTCTTTTTCAGCGGCCTCGCGCTGATCGGCCACCACCCAATGGCTCATGGCCGCATCGTCCAGCTCGCGCCAAGTGGGACGGGGCGCACCCACCGCAGCCACAAAAGCGCCGGGCTTGAGCCAGGCGCCTTGCAGCACCGGCTCACTGGCATTGGTCACGGTGCACACGATGTCGGCGCCGCGCACCGCTTGTTCGGCGCTGGTGCATGCCACGCCACCAATGTCGCGCGCGCACTGCTGCGCGTTGGCGGCTGTGGGGCTCCACACGCGGATCTCGGACACGGCGCGCACGGCCCGCAGCATTTGCGCATGGCTGCGCGCCAGCACGCCACTGCCCACCATGGCCACCACCTGGGGTGTGCGCGGCACCAGCGCGTCGGCCGCCACGGCAGACGCCGCCGCCGTGCGCATGGCGGTGATGGTGTTGCCCTCCATCACGGCCAAGGTCTGGCCGGTGGCCGGGTCCATCAACACGATGGTGCTCAGCAGCGTGGGCAAACCCTTTTGTGCGTTGGCGGGCACCAGGGTGATGAGCTTGGTGCTCAGCGCATCGTCCAGTTGGGCGGGTTTTAAAAACAGCAGACCGTCGGCCGAGGCATCGCCAATGGGCATGACCATGCGCAGCGGCTGCACCACCTGGCCCAGCGTCAGCGCCACCAGGGCTTCGCGCACGCCTTGCAGCAAATCGGGCACGCTCAGCAACTGCTGAACGCGGGCTTCGTCAAAGTAGTGAACCATGGTTTGTCTCGGTTGCAGCAGGGGACACCACCCAGGGGTTGGCCGTCAGATGCCGGGCTTCAAAATCACGGATGTCTTGGGCGTGTGTCAGGCTCATGCCCACCGCATCCAAGCCGCGCAGCAGCATCTCTTGGTGCAGCGGGTCCATCTCAAAGCGCAAGGTCTGGCCATCAGCCGGGGTGTGCAGCGTTTGGGCCGCCAAATCCAGCGCCATCTGGCAGCGCTGTGGGTCCATTGCCAAAGCCATCAGGCGGTCTACCTCGGCTACGGGCAGCACCAGCGCGGGCACGCCATTGCGCATACAGTTGTCGCTGAAAATGCCGCCAAAGCTGGTGCCCAGCACGCAGCGGATGCCCAACTCGCGCATCCCCCACACCGCGTGTTCGCGGCTCGAGCCACAGCCAAAGTTGGCGCCCGTGATCAGAAATTTCGCCTCAGTCCACGGCGCTTGGTTCAACACAAAATCGTTGCGCGCTTGGCCCGCTGCGTCAAAACGCATGGCGTGCAAAAAGCCTTGCGCCAGGCCTTGCCGGTCGATGCCCTTGAGGAACTGCTTGGGCATGATCTGGTCGGTGTCCACATGCGGCAAGGGCAGGGCGGCAGCGTACCCCGAGAGGGTCGATAGGGCTTGAAATGCGGAGCTCATGCCTGGGCTTTCAGTGACAGGGCAGGGCGCGCAAATCGGTCAGCGCGCCGCTGACGGCAGCAGCCGCCACCATGGCTGGGCTCATCAGGTGGGTGCGTGCGCCCAGGCCCTGGCGGCCTTCAAAGTTGCGGTTGGTGCTGGAGGCGCAGCGGTCCCCGGCGTTCAGATGGTCTTCGTTCATGGCCACGCACATCGAGCAACCGGCCTGGCGCCATTCAAAACCTGCTTCTTCAAAAATGCGGGCAATGCCTTCGGCCTCAGCCTGCGCGCGCACCATCGACGAGCCGGGCACCACCAGCGCCCGCACACCGGGCGCGACACGTCGGCCCTTGAGAAAACGCGCCGCATCGCGCAGGTCGTCGATGCGGCTGTTGGTGCACGAGCCAATGAAGGCGTGGCTGATCGGCAAACCCTGCAAAGCCTGGCCAGGCTGCAAGTCCATGTAGGCCAAAGCGCGTTGCATGCCGCCCCGGCGTTGCGCGTCGCTTTCCCGGGCCGGGTCGGGCACCACGCCATCGATGGGCACGCCTTGGTCCGGGCTGGTGCCCCAGGTCACGCGCGGGGCCAGTGTGCTGGCGTTCAGGCTGATCTCACGGTCAAACACCGCACCGTCATCGCTGCGCAGCAAGCGCCAATGTGCCACGGCCTCGTCCCACTTTGCGCCTTGCGGCACCCGGGGTCGGCCATGTAAATAATCAAACAACCTGTCATCGGGCGCAATGATGGCGCCACGTGCAGCGGCCTCCACGCTCATGTTGCACAGCGTCAAACGGCCTTCCACGCCCAAGGCCCGAATCGCCTCGCCGGCGTATTCGATCACATGGCCCGACGCCCCATCGGCGCCGATCTGCGCGATCAGACTCAGCACCAGGTCTTTGGCCGTGACCCCGGGGGGCATCTGACCGTGCACCGTGACGCGCATGTTTTTTTGTGGGCGGTAAATCAGCGTCTGGGTGGCCAGCAGGTGCTCGATCTCGCTGCTGCCAATGCCAAAACCCAAAGCCCCCATGGCCCCATGTGTGGTGGTGTGGCTGTCGCCCGCCGCCATCACCATACCGGGCAGCACCCAGCCTTGTTCGCTGGCCACCACATGCTCAATGCCCTGGCGCTCGTCCAACATGTCAAACAACTCAATGCCGTGCCGCGCACAGTTTTCTGCCAGCGTGCTCACCTGTCTGGCCCGGTCGGCATCCACCAGCACCATGGTGCGTGCGTTGCGCACCGGCGTGGTGGCGTTCACATGGTCCACCACCGCAAAGGTGGACGATGGACGCCACACTGGGCGCCCTTGCGCGTGCAAGGCCGCAAAAGCCTGCGGGCTGGTGTATTCGTTCAGCACCTGCCGATCCACGTACAGCAAAATTTGCCCGCTGTCTCCCAGCGGCCTGACCGTGTGCGCATCGACGATGCGCTGGTACAGGGTGCGAGGGCTCATGGCTTGGATGTAGCGGCCGTGCCTGCTGCCGGCGTGCCTGCTGCATAGGCGGCGGTGGCCGCCACCACGCCGTCCACGGCGATGTCTGCCGCCGTCAAACCGCTGGGCAGCACGATCACACCATCGGCATCGACCACCACATGGTCGCCGGGCGTGAAGGTCACGCCGCCAAAGTGCACCGGCACATCGCGCTCGCCCGCACCGGTGCGGCTGCCGCGCTTGGGTACCGTGCCCAAAGCCTTCACACCAATGTCGATGGTGTTCAGCTCGACGGCATCGCGCACCACGCCGTGAATGACCAAGCCCGCCCAGCCATTGCGCGAGGCCAGCTCGGCCATCACGTCGCCAAACAAAGCGCGGGCCACCGAGCCACCGCCGTCAATCACCAGTACTTGGCCCTGGCCAGCTTGGCTCACGGTGTCGCGCATCAGGGCAATGTCTTCGTGGATGCGCAGGGTGCGCATGGGGCCGGTGAAGGCCCGGCGCAGGCCGTAACTTTGAAACAGCACGGCGCAGGCCTGCGCGTCATCGCAGGCATCGCACAGGTCAGTGGTTTTGGGTAGGGGTTTCACGCGTCAGTCCATGCGCACATTGGCGTCTTTGACCAGCTTGGCCCACGACGCGCTGTCTTCGGGAATGAAGGCCGCAAACGACTCGGGGGTGCCGCCAATGATTTCACCGCCTTGTGAGGCGATTTTTTCGGCCACATCGGGCAGCTTCAAGATGGCCGCGATCTCGGTGGTCTGGCGCCGGGTGATGTCGGCTGGCAACTTGGGCGGGCCCAACACGGCAATCCTCTGCAGCATCTCGGCGTTGGGCACACCGGCTTCGGCCAAGGTGGGCACATTGGGCATCAGGGGCGAGCGCTTTTCGCTGGTAATCGCCAGCACCCGCAGCTTGCCCGCCTGGTAATGCGGCATCACATTGGGTGGGCTTTCAAAGTTCAGGTTCACCTGGCCCGACAGCAAATCCACAATCGCCTGGCCGCTGCCTTTGTAGGGAATGTGGTTCATTTGCGTCTGCGTGGCCAGCATGAAGCGGGCCGCCGCCAGGTGTTGCGCACTGCCACTGCCCGACGATGCAAAGCTCAGGCCCATGGGCTTTTGCTTGGCCAGCGCCACAAACGAGCGCACATCGGTGGCGGGCACGCTCGGGTTCACCGTCAACAGCAAAGGGGTGGACGCGACGCGGATGATGGGCGTGAAATCCTTCACCACGTCGTAAGGCAATTTGGGGTAAATCGCCGGGGCCACCGAATTGGAATTGCTGTGTCCGAGCAGCAGTGTGTAGCCGTCGGGCCTGGCCTTGGCCACGATGTCGGCGCCTACTGTGCCCGCAGCACCGGCCTTGTTGTCCACCACCACCGATTGCCCCAAGCGCTCTTGCAGCTTTTGGCCAATGGTGCGCGCCAGCACATCGGTGAAACCACCGGGCGCAAAGCCCACTACGATGCGGATCGGCTTATCAGGCCAGTTTTGGGCAAAAGCGCCCGTGCTCAGGCACAGGGCCAAAGCCACAGCGCTCCGGCGAGAAATCTTGTTCAAGTTCATGGGTTGTTTCCTTGTCGGGGTCAGTCAATTTGAGCGCCAGAGGCCTTCACCACCACGCTCCACTTGGCCAGGTCTCTTTTCAGCATGCCGGCAAACTCAGCGGGTTGGGTGATCAGCACATCGGCGCCTTGCGCATTGAAGCGCTCGATCACGTCCTTGTTTTTCAGCACCTCTTGCACATCCTGGTTGATGCGGCGAATCACCGCCGCCGGGGTCTTGGCTGGGGCAAACAAACCAAACCAGGGCGACACATCAAACTCTTTGAAGCCCCCTTCAGCAATCGTGGGAATGTTGGGGAAGTTACCCGAGCGCGCTGCACTGGTCACCGCCACTGGGCGCAGCGTGCCGCTCTTGATGGCCCCAGATACCGAGGGCAAGCTGGTGAACACCATGTTGATCTGGCCGCCCATCAGATCCTGCATGGCCGGTGCTGCGCCCCGGTAGGGAATGTGTTCGAGCTTGGTGCTGGCTGCGGCATTGAACATGACGCCCAGCAAATGGTTCACCGAACCATTGCCTGCCGAGCCAAAAGTCAAGGGCGAGCGCTGGCCTTGGTCCACCAGGTCCTTGATGCTTTTGACGGGCGAGTCGGGGCGCACCACCAAGACAAAGGGCAGGGTGGCCAATGTGGCCACGGGCTCAAAATCTTTTTCGGGATCGAAGGGCAGTTTTTTGTACAAGGCCGCGTTGATGGCGTGTGAACCGGCGTAGCTCATCAGCAGCGTGTGGCCGTCGGCCGTGGCCTGCGCCACATGCTCCATGCCCACATTGCCACCGGCCCCTGCACGGTTTTCGATCACCACCGCCTGGCCCCATTTTTCGCTCAACTTTTGACCCACGATGCGGGCCAGCGCGTCGGATGCGCCGCCCGGCGTTTGCGGCACCACAATGCGCACCGGCTTGGACAAAAAGTCCTGCGCCAGAGCGGTGCCCTGAACCATGCACAAGCCCAGCGAGAGGGCTAAAAATTTCCAACCACGATTGAACATGTCAGCTCCAGAAAACAAGAGGTTCAGAATGACACGAAGCCGCGGCGGCGCTTGTCTCGCGGTGGACATTTCAGATGGGGGTTTACCCAAGTGCCTGTGCAACAATGAAACGATGATCATTCGACAAATCGCAGGCGCACTGGGCGCTGAGCTGCACGGTGTGGATTTGACCCAGCCCCTCACGGCCGATCTGCAACAGGCCATTCGCGCCGCTCTGCTGCAGCACCAGGTCATTTTTTTCCGCGATCAGAATCTGGCGCCCGATCAATTCATGCGTTTTGCTCACACCCTGGGCCAGCCGGTCGAATACCCCTTTGTCAAGGGCCTGGACGGCTTTCCCTGTGTCATCGAAGTCAAAAAGCTCGAGCACGAAAAAGTCAACTTTGGTGGTATTTGGCACTCCGACACCACGTACTTAGAGCAGCCCCCCATGGGCTCGATGCTCTTGGCCAAAGAGGTGCCGCCTTATGGTGGCGACACCCTGTTTGCCAACCAGTACATGGCCTGGGACACCTTGTCCGACACCATGAAGTCACTGCTGGGTGGCTTGGTCGGTATCAGCAGTTCGGCCAAAGCCGATGTGTCCAAAACCCGCGAAGACCGCATCAAAAGCGATGGCAAAGACAGCGCCCCAAAAGCGTATTTGGCCCACCACCCGCTGGTGCGCACCCACCCCGAAACCGGGCGCAAAGCCCTTTATGTGAACGTGGCCCATACCTCGGGCATCGTCGGAATGACCGAAGCCGAAAGCACACCCATCCTGAACTTTCTTTTTCAGCACCAGATCAAGCCCGAGTTCACCTGCCGCTTTGTCTGGCAGCCCCACTCACTGGCGGTGTGGGACAACCGCTGCACCCAGCACAACCCGGTCAATGATTACCACGGTTTTCGCCGGGTGATGCACCGCATCACCTTGGCGGGGGACCCACCCGTTTGATAATGGACGAATCGACCACGGGGATGGCTTTTTGATTGACTGGGAGCGTGTGTGAAATTCAAGATGTCCGAGAAATCGCTGTTTGCGGTGCTGTTGCGCTCGCCATGGTGGATCAGTTTTGTGTTGGTGGTTGTGGTTGCCCTGGCGGCTGGCGCCTTGTTGCCCGAGAAGTACGCGGGCGTGGGCATGTTGGGGGGCTTTCCGTTCTTTGTGATCGGGTGCATGGCCTTTTGGCGACAGCGCAACTTGCCCAGTCCAGCGCTGGTGGAAAAAGGTTTGCAAAACCTCGCCGGTATGAACTGGCGAGATTTCTCGGTGGTGCTGGACACGGCCTTCACCCGCCAGGGCTATACCGTCACACCCCTCACAGGTGCGGCCGACATGCTGCTCGAAAAAAAAGGCGTGCGCACCGTGGTCAGTGCCAAACGCTGGAAAGCTGCCGCCATGGGCCTGGAGCCGCTGCGCGAACTGGTGGCGCACCGCGATGCGCTCGAGGCCAGCAACAGCGTTTGCATCAGCTTGGGGCAAGTCAGCACGAAAGCCGACGATTACGCTGCAGAGCACCGCATCACCTTGATCACCGGCGCAGATCTGGTGATCTTGGTGGACAAAGAGGTCAAAGCTTTGTGAGCGCCAGTCATGCGGATCGGTCTTGGTTGTCAGCCCCTGGCATCTGGAAACTCAAGCAAAATCCGTAAAGCTCGGCCACGCCGGGCACATCCATCATTCGCATAAAGGTTGAAACATGTTCATCCAAAATACCTGGTATGTGGCCTGCACCGAGGCTGAACTCGAAGCGCTGGGCGACAAGCCCCTGGGCCGCACCATCTGCAACGAAAAAATGGCCTTCTTCAAAGGTCCGGACGGTCGTGTGGCAGCGGTGGAGGATTTCTGTCCGCACCGGGGCGCACCCTTGTCACTGGGTCGGGTGTGCAAAGGCCATTTGCAGTGCGGCTACCACGGCCTTGAAATGGGGGGGGATGGCAAAACCGTGCAGATGCCCGGTCAACGCGTGCGCGGCTTTCCGGCCATCAAGAGTTATGCGGTGGTAGAGCGCTATGGTTTTGTCTGGGTCTGGCCCGGCGACCAGTCCAAGGTGGATCAATCGCAGATGCCGGTGTTTGAGTTCTTTGAGAACCCTGCCTGGGCCTATGGCGGCGGGCTGTACCACGTCAAAGCCGATTACCGCCTGATGATCGACAACCTGATGGACCTGACACACGAGACCTACGTGCACGCCAACAGCATCGGCCAACCCGAGATCGATGAGACACCCAGCGAAACCAAGGTCGACGGCGACCAAGTTGTGTTGCAGCGCCACATGCAGGGCATTCAGGCCCCCCCTTTTTGGCAAATGGCCATGAGCGCCAACGGCCTGGACCCGAAAGCCCAGGTGGACCGCTGGCAGATTTGCCGTTTCAGCCCGCCGAGCCACGTCATGATCGACGTGGGTGTGGCCTTGGCCGGCCAAGGGGGTTTTGACGCAGCACCTGAGCACAAGGCCTACAGCGTTGTGGTGGATTTCATCACGCCCGAGACCGAAACTTCGCACTGGTACCACTGGGGCATGGCGCGCCAGTTCAAACCCCATGACACCGAGTTGACCGACAAGATCCGCGCAGGGCAGGGGGGCATCTTCAATGAAGACATGGAGATGCTGCAATTGCAGCAAGCCAACATCAGCCGTTGGCCTGAGCGCAAACTCTTGATGCTCAACATCGATTCGGGTGGCGTGCAGTCGCGCCGTATCATCGACCGTTT
>CAJBLW010000524.1 GCA_903953985.1 uncultured Burkholderiales bacterium | reverse complement strand
GCGAGATTGGTTTGCATGACGATTCGCCTCAGAGGGGGTGCAGGCGACCGGTGGCGAAAACGCCTTTCGGGTCGAACTGTTTTTGTAACTGCTGCTGGATGCGTTGCTGCACCGGCTCCAAAGGCGTGTTCACGCCCACGGCTTTGTCCGCTGCGGCATGGGCAGCGCTGGCCCGAAACAGCGTGGCATGACCACCGACCTTCTGGGCCAGCGCACGCAAAGTCATCGCGGCCGAAGCGGGTGCCCACAGCCAACGCTGCGCACCTTGCCATTCGATGTAGGTGGCGTAGGGCAAATCCAGCACCGGCGTGGTTTGCGGCACCGACAGGCGCCACAGGCAAGCGTCGGGTGACGGGGCATCAAAAAACGGCAGGGTCTGCTCGCCGCTGGCACGCCAGTCTTGCGCAGCTTCGGCCATCTGCTGCACTTGCGCGCCCAGCGCCGTCGCATCGGCGCTCATCTTGCCAATGGCAGATTGCACCGCCGCCACCGCGCCGCGCAAACGTACAAACAAAACATCGGCCACGGGTTGGGCGGTGGTGTCGCGCACCCAGGTGCTGGCGTTCAGAGGCAGGGGCTGGCCGCCCCAGCGGTGCAACAAATCCAGCGCCGGGCCTTGGGCCAGACCCGGGATCATCAGGGTCGCTTCGGCCGGGGCCAGGGGCAAGACCTTGAGGCTGACTTCGGTGATCAAGCCCAGCGTGCCCCAGCTGCCAGCCATGAGGCGGCTCACGTCGTAACCGGCCACGTTTTTCATGACCTGGCCGCCAAAGGTCAGGTTTTCGCCCAGGCCGTTGATGAACCGCGCGCCCAGCACATAGTCGCGCACAGCGCCAGCGGTGGCGCGGGCGGGTCCGCTCAGGCCAGCGGCCACCATGCCGCCTACGGTGGCTCCATTAGCCGAACCTTGTCCAAAATGCGGTGGCTCAAACGCCAAGCACTGGCCTTTTTCAGCCAATGCGGCTTCCAGCTCGGCCAGGGGCGTGCCACACCGGACCGTGACCACCAGCTCACTGGGCTCGTAACTCACGATGCCTTGGTAGGCCCGGGTGTCCAGCACCTCGCCCGTGAGGCTTTGGCCCCAAAAATCTTTGCTGCCACCACCGCGCAAGCGCAAAATGCGACCATCCGCAGCGGCTTGGCGCACGGCGTCGACGAGGGAATTGAGTTCAGCATCCATGGGCCAAGATGGTAACCCCCGGCCTTGAGGGGCTGTGTGAATTTTTTGAACGATGGGGTTGTGGGAAATTGAGCGACTCAGGTCCGATAAACATTCACCGGCAACCCCGCCACCGCCACCCGCGTTGCAAACACACACCCTGCCCCCGGGTACTGCGCCAGCTCTTGCGGGCTGCGGCCTTGGCGGGAGGTGGTGATGAACAGGGTTTTGAGGTCCGGCCCGCCAAAGCAGGGCATGGTGGGGCAAGGCACGGGCGAGGCCACTTCGGCCAGCACCTCACCGTTGGGCGACAGGCGCAGCAGGCGTTGCCCTTCGTATTGGGCGCTCCAGTAGCAGCCCTCGCTGTCCACGGCGGCACCGTCGGGTCGGCCGCCATATGGGATGTCATTTCCCCAGATCCAGCCAGCGGGTTTGGGCGTCATTGGGTGGAAAACGCGCCCCGCGCTCAGTTGACCTGAGGCCGCATCAAAGTCAAAGGCGCGCACCTGGTGTGCGGCCGTGTCGGCCCAATAGGCAGTGCGGCCGTCGGGTGACCAGGCCAGGCCATTGGCCGTCACCACGCCATGGTTCGTACCGTCCTTCTCGCCGCCCATCATGGCGTGCAGCCCTTGGCCGTCAAGCATGTAAAGCACGCCCAGCGCCTGGTCTTTGGGCTCGACCAGGCTGCCTGCCCAAAATCGGCCTTGCGCATCACACTTGCCGTCGTTGAAACGCAAGCGCGTGGTGTCGTAAGGGGCTGGGGCCAAGGGCTGCAAATCGCCCAGCCAGTCCCGCGCCAAATAAATGCCATCTCGCAGGGCCATGACCAGCCCACCCCCTTGCACAGGTGCGATGCATCCAGGCTCTTGCGTCAAAGGCCAGTACTCGACCGGGCCTTTGGCTTGCAAGCCATCAACGGCCACACGGGCGATGCGACGTCCGGGAATGTCCACCCAATACAGGCGCTGCTCCTCCGGGTGCCAAAACGGCGATTCGCTCAGGCCATCGGGTTCGGTGGTGATCGCGGTCCAGGAAGGGGTCAACAAGGCAGGTGCGTGCATGAAAACCATTGTGCTCGAGCTATCCCCCAAAGAAACAGCCCGCAAGGCCGAAGCTTTGCGGGCTGATGAGGAGGTGGCTTGCGCCACCGCTTGCAATGAAACTTGTCTTTACAGGCGATCAGCCGTGGTAAGCCGACTCGCCGTGCGATGAGATGTCAAGACCTTCGCGCTCTTCTTCTTCCGTGACGCGCAAACCAATGGTCAGATCCACGATCTTGAAGGCAACCACAGAGACCACACCCGACCAGACGATGGTCAGCAGCACAGCCTTGGCCTGGGTCCACACTTGTCCAGCGATGGAGTAAGCATCGGGGGCGATCATGGCCACCGTGACCCAGTCACCCACAGCGCTGGGGCCACCCAAAGCAGGCGAGTTGAACACACCGGTCAACAAGGCGCCAACGATACCGCCCACACCGTGCACACCGAACACGTCCAGCGAGTCGTCTGCGCCCAGCATCTTCTTGAGGCCGTTCACACCCCACAGGCAAGCAAAGCCTGCCACGATGCCGATCACCAGACCACCTCCGATGCCCACGTTACCCGCAGCAGGCGTGATGGCCACCAAACCGGCGACAGCACCCGAAGCAGCGCCCAGCATGGACGCTTTGCCGCGCATCATGGCTTCACCCACGCACCATGCCAGCACCGCACCGGCTGTGGCCACCAAGGTGTTGATGAAGGCCAGAGCCGCAAAACCGTTGGCTTCCAGGGCCGAGCCTGCGTTGAAACCGAACCAGCCCACCCACAGCAAGGACGCACCGACCATGGTCAAGGTCAGGCTGTGAGGAGCCATAGCTTCACGGCCATAGCCCACGCGCTTGCCGATCATGAAGGCCCCGACCAAACCGGCCACAGCGGCGTTGATGTGCACCACGGTGCCGCCTGCAAAGTCCAGCGCGCCCCACTGCCAGATCAAACCGGCTTTGCTGGTCATCTCATCGGCCACTTCTTTGGCGGTGTAGGCGTCTGGGCCCATCCAGAACCAAACCATGTGTGCAATGGGCAGGTAACTGAAGGTGAACCACAACACCATGAAAGCCAGCACGGCAGAGAACTTGATGCGTTCAGCGAAGGCCCCCACGATCAGGGCGCAAGTGATGCCTGCGAACGTGGCCTGGAAGGCGGCGAACGAAATCTCGGGAATGACCACGCCCTTGCTGAAGGTGGCCGCGTTGGCGAAGGTGCCGCCCACGTTGTCCCAGATGCCTTTCATGAACAGGCGGTCAAAACCACCAATATAGGCATTGCCTTCGGTGAATGCCAGGCTGTAACCATAGATGAACCACAACACCGTGATCATCGAGAAGGTGACCACGACTTGCATCAGCACTGACAGCATGTTTTTGCTGCGCACCAAGCCGCCGTAGAACAAGGCCAGACCAGGAATGACCATCATGATCACCAGGATGGTGGACACCATCATCCAGGCGGTGTCGCCTTTGTTGGGCACCAACACGGGCGCAGCTTCGG
>CAJBLW010000523.1 GCA_903953985.1 uncultured Burkholderiales bacterium | reverse complement strand
TTTCGCGCTCACCATCGACGGCCCGGATGGTCACCAGTTCGACATCACGGGATTCACCAAGCACGAGTGGAGCAAAAGTGGTTCCGCTGCGCGGGTGGTGCCAGACACCCTGTCCAACTACACCTTCGATAACCGCAACGCCGAGTCCAAGCCCGGGGTGGGCCAAACCACCCGCGCCCCGCGGAGTTCAGAGCTGAGCATGCAGCAGCTGTCTTTGGGTTGGAGCAAGGAGACGGCGGGTGCCATTGGCATGGAGGCCCGGCTGACTTACCGCTGGCGTGGCAATGAGGTTTTCCGCTTGACCCAGGCCGCGGATGTGGATTACCGGGAAGATGTGGGGAGTTTTCTGCGGCGTGATTACACCGAAAAATTCGTCGGCCTCAAGCGCCCTGATCTGGGGGCCATCAAATGGGGCACCCAACTTTCACGTTCGTGGTCGCGCTCCGATGCTTTTTCCTTCCCAGTGGGTTTGTCCGGGGTGTGGGCCGATTCTGGCGCTGGTTTTGGCATATTCCCAACCGCACTGCGGCTGACCTCCCCCACCCTGGAGGATGGCTCGGGCAAGCTCACGGTGGAGGTGACGGCCGCCACCCACGAGCGCAACACCCGCTTGGTCGACCAAAACCGCAGCACCGGTGCGCCCACCACCGCGTTTTCGCCCAATCCCAGCAAGCCCCAGGCCCTGGAGCTTTTTTTGCAGTACTCCAATGCCAAGAATTTGATCGAGCTGACGGTTCAGTCGGCGCGGGGTGCCAAACAGACCGCGTTCGGCAAGTCGGCGCTGGTGGGCTGGATCGGTGACCCCGACACCTTGCCTTCGGATGCTTCCCGCCCCCGCAGGGCCAGCGCGCCCAGCCAAAGCGTGGTGGTTTTGCAAGGCAACCACTGGCCCAACCCCCAAAACATGTTGACTTGGGGCGTGCGCCGCAGCCAATGGTCGGGTTCGGCCGCCTCGTGCAACTACAGCGTGGCCCTGAACACCTGCTTGTTCGGCATGGACCCGGGCTTTAACTACGGGCCCAAATCCACGGAATACCAAGGTTACCAAGCCACCGCCTACGACGCCATGCTGGGCTGGAGCCACTACCGCGGGCTGTACACCTACACCGTGGGCGGTGTCTATTTCCCGCAGGCCTCTTCTAAAAACCCCCAGGAGTGGGGCCAGAGCAATTCGGCTTGGCACCTCAACCTGGGCGTGGCCCGAAAAGTGCCTGAAATCAGCAAGGGCTTGACCGTCACGGCGGGCGTGGCCCGGTCGGAGTTCCAAAAAACAGGGCCCGCGCCCGTGAGCATGCCCAACAACGGCTTTTTGGGTGTGAACCCGCTGTATGACCGTGTGGGCCACAGCGCCACCCTGGGACTGACCTGGACATTTTGATGCGTGCCATGTTGGTTTTTGCCTGGCGCGCACTGGCGCTCATGGGGTCTGGAGTTGCGTTGCTGACACCTTTGGTCCAAGCGCAAACCGCGCCGGTGGGGGCCGGTGCCATTTGGCTGGCCCCCAAGTCCGGCGAGTCGGTGCGGCCCAAGCCCGCGCCTTTTCGGGCGGGCGATATGCTCAAGCAGGCGGTGCCCACCAACACCTGGTACTCGTCGCTGATGTACGGACAGTGGTCCGACGTGCTGCATGCGCATCCGTTGACCTTCAAGGCCACACCGCAGGGCATGGAGATGGGTTACCCGCAGGCCCAGGCCGGGCCGATCTCCTTGCTCAAAAACTGGGCTAAGGGCAGCACGGGCCAAACCGCCATCACCTACCCGCATGTGGCCGACTTCACGGTCGCCCCGCAAGACTTTGAGCCCGCCGATGCGCGCTTGCTCAAGGCGGGCGACTGGAACATCTCGGTGGAGATGCGCCAAGGGCCAGACCATATGCGCAGCCACTTGCTGCACGGCAGCCCCATGGCTTACTTTGAAGTCAGTCGGGGCGGTGCCCAGATCCAGCTCGGCCAGCAGGTGCAAGCGGCCGACCTGCCGCCGCAAACGCACGGCAGCAAGCAGGTGCATTACTTCAAGGCCCGTGGCGCGTTGTATGGCCTGTATGTGCCTGTGGGCACGCGGCTCACCCAGGCGGCGACTGGACGCGTTCAGCTGGCGTTTGAGGGGCAGGCACGTTATTTCTCTATTGGCTTGTTGCCACAAGACGACGCCGCAACACGCCAGGCCTATGCCGAGGCGGCCTTTGCCTTTGTCGACCACACCGAGGTGCAGTGGGCCTATGACGAAGCACAAAGCCTGGTCAGCACCCGCTACCAGGTGAGCACCCGCGCCATGGACGGTGTGGCCGCGCCTGCGCTCATGGGTTTGTACCTGCACCACCGACGCGCATTGGCTGCGAATGCCACGCCACAGCCCAGCCCCGTCATCGGCCAGTTGCCCTCGGTGCGCGGCCCGATTGCGGTGGTCTCTGGCAACGGGTTCCACACCGAGTTGCGCGTTAACGGATTGATGCCCATGTGGCCTGCCCTGCAGGCCAAGGCCAGCCAAGAGGCACTCAATGAATTGCTGGTGGGCGACCGGCGCCGCGCCAACAGCTTGTTCGGGAAAATGGGCAATGGCACCTACTGGACGGGCAAGGCCTTGGGCGCTGTGGCGCAACTCATGGCGATTGCCGAGCAACAAGGCCAGGAGGCTAGCGCCCTGGAGTTCGAGAAAATTCTCAAGCAGCGCATGCAGGCCTGGTTCTCCGGGCGGGGGCTGAGCTATTTTGCGCACGATGCGGGCATTGGCAGTGTGCTGGGCTACCCAGAAGAGTATTTCAGCGTGTCGGCCATGAACGACCACCACTTTCACTACGGCTACTGGATCATGGCGGCTGCGCATCTGGCCCGGCGTGACCCGCAGTGGGCCTCACAGCAAGCCTGGGGCGGCATGGTGAATTTGCTGGTGCGCGACATCGCCACCCCGCAGCGCAAACGCGTGGACTTTCCTTTTGTGCGCAACTTTGATGTGTACGAGGGCCATTCTTGGGCGCGAGGCAACAGCGAGTTTTTTGGCCTGGGCAACGACCAAGAGTCATCGTCAGAAGCCATCCATGCCTGGGCGGCCGTAGCGCAGTGGGGCGAGGCCACCGGCCAGCCCGAGCTGAAAGCCCTGGGCATGTACCTGTACGCCACCGAGGTCTCGTCGGTGCTGCATTACTGGTTCGATGCGCACGGCAATGTGTTTCACCCACAATACCGACAGCCCCTGGCCAGCATGGTCTTTGGCGGGGGTTATGGTTTCAGCACTTGGTGGACCGAAGAGCCGCGCCAGATCATGGGCATCAACCTCTTGCCCATCACCCCGGCTTCGGTCTATCTGGCCCAGTTGCCCACCCCTTATGTCGAGTCTTTCGCGCGCCAGGCTGAGCAGGCGCGCCAAGCCTACGATGCCTCAGGCCAAAGCGATGAAACGACCAAGGACATTTGGCAAGACATCTATGCGTCCCTGCTGGCGCTCAAAAACCCCGACAAGGCCTTGCACCTTTGGAACCCCAGAGGTTCGGTCGAGTTGGGTGAGACCCGCTCGCACAGTTTCATGTGGTTGCATGCTTTGTCAGAGATGGGCGTTCCCGACACCTCGGTGTGGGCCAATGTGATGTCGCATGCGGTGTTCAAAAACCCTAAAAATGGCCAAAAAACCTACCTGGCTTACAACCCCACGGGCCAAGCGATCGAGGTGCGTTTTTCCGACGGTGTACACCTGTCCGTGGCGCCTCAACAACTCCTTCGGTACAAGGCCCCTTGAAGGGGGCTTTTTTGACGTTAAGCTTGGGAACATGTCTACTCACTTTTTCCACTTGCACGCACCATGTCCAATGTCAACGCGGTAGCAGACCAGACGTCTCGCCAAACGGTCCAGCCCGGTTCCGCGCAACGCACCACTTTGAGCATGGTGGCCCAACGCGCGGGTGTTTCGCCCAGCACGGTTTCACGCATCCTCAACGGCACAGCCCAAGTCAGCGACGAAAAGCAGGCCTTGGTCAAAGCGGTCATCCAAGAGTTGGGCTTTCGCCCAGACCCAGCGGCCCGCAGCTTGGCCGGTGGGCGCACCATGAGCATTGGTGTGCTGACCCAGTTCATTGACAGCCCCTATTACGGCGAGGCTTTGCGCGGCATCGAAGATGCGTTGTACCCGGCCAATTACGTGCCCTTGTTTGTCAGTGGCCATTGGAACGAGGCCGAAGAAAAAAACCGGTTGTTCATGCTGCAAGAACGCAAAGTGGACGGGATCATTGTCCTGACTGGCAAGCTGTCAGATGACACCTTGGTGGATATGGCCGCTAGGGTGCCTGTCGTGGTCACGGGACGTCAATTAACAGCCCCCAACTTGTTCAGCATCGACTTTGACAACACCGAGGGTGCATGCCTTGCTGTCAGGCATTTGCATGCGCTGGGGCATCGCCGAGTGGCCTTCATTTCAGGGCCCTTGGACCATCCTGATGCCATGCAAAGGCTGGAAGGGTATCGATCCGAGTTGCTTATTCGCGACATGGTGACCGATGAGCAGCTCGTGGTTTACAGCGACTA
>CAJBLW010000522.1 GCA_903953985.1 uncultured Burkholderiales bacterium | reverse complement strand
GTAGTCGTCGGCTTCGTTCAGGTTGGCGAAACCGTCCACCACGGTGGAGATGACGATTTTTCCTTCGCGGATTTCGTTGGCCAGGCGCAAGATTTCGGCGATGGTGGCAGGTGACGCGCTGATCGCGGCCATCATGTCCATCAAGCCGCCTTCGATGCGCTTGGCGATCTCGATTTCGCCTTCGCGGGTCAGCAGTTCCACAGTCCCCATTTCGCGCATGTACATGCGCACGGGGTCGGTGGTGCGGCCGAATTCGCTGTCCACGGTGGACAGGGCGGCTTCGGCGGCTTCTTCGGCTTCTTCCTCGGTTGAGCCCGTGGGCGCGTTGTCGGTGATGATCAGGCTTTCGGCGTCGGGCGTTTGCTCGTACACCGCCACACCCAGGTCGTTCAGGGTGGCGATCACCACTTCCAGGGTTTCGGCATCGACCAGTTTGTCTGGCAAGTGGTCGCTGATTTCGCCGTTGGTCAGGTAGCCGCGGGTTTTGCCCAGCTTGATCAGGGCCTTCAGGCGGTCGCGGCGCTGCTTCATTTCGGCTTCGGTCAGGACGGTTTCGTCCAGGCCGAATTCCTTCATCAAGGCGCGTTCTTTGGCCTTGCTGATCTTCATGCGCAGGGGCTTGACCTTTTCGGTGGTGCCCGAATTGGCCTCGGCGACCGGCTCTTCGTCGAGCTCGGCTTCGAGCTCGGCCAATTCATCGTCGATGGTGGGCTCGGCAATGCTGCCTTTTTTCTTGGGTCCGCGTTTGGCTCCGACCACTATTTTTTTGGCCGCAGGCTTGTTGTCTTCGGCAGGTGTTGGTGCAGGTGCTTTGGCAACTTTGCTTGGTTTCTTGAGTTGGGTGTCGGCTGCGGCTTCTTTGGCTTTGGCAGTGGGTTTCTTGTCGATGACTTCGGATTTCTTGGCGGGCACGGGGGCGGCTTTCTTCTCAGGCTTGGCAGGGGCGGCTGGGGCGGGCGTGGCCTTGACTTTGGGCGCTGCTGCCTTGGGGGCCACTTTGCCCGCCGGTAGGGCAGGTTTTTTGGCCGCCGTTGGGGCGGACACCTTCGCAGGTGCTTTGGCTGGCGCTTTCACTGCTGGCTTGGCCTTGGCGACGGGCGCTTTGGCTTTGGCAGTGACAGGGGTCTTGGCAACGGCTTTGGACTTGGCAGGGGCCTGAGCAGGCTTCTTGGGCTTTTGAGCGGGCATGGTCAACCTCAGATCACAAAAAGGAACAAGTAAACAGACACAGTCAGCGCCAAATACATCCCGGCGCGGGCGTGGGTTAAGGCACAGATCAATAGCCCAGATGGGTGTTCAATCTGCATTGGCAAGAGGGTGGGCGAACATTTGGGATGCAGTCCTTGCGGAACGGTGACCTGCCCACTTGGGGGCGTCGCGCTGAAGGCGGTGGTCGGGCCGGAGGTGCTGCTGTCGCGCTTGCCGAAAACCCTAGATTGTACCTGATTTTTTGATGGGGCTTTGCCGTGTGGCACCGTGGGGCGGGTCAGTCGCTGTCGGTTTGCCTGAATTTCATCAGGGCCATCAAGCCGCCAGCGCTGTTGTTGAACACTGAAAAAGTGCCACCCATTCGCTGAACGGCTCGCTCGACGATGGCCAGGCCAAGGCCAGAGCCGGTGGCAGATGTTCGGGCCGCATCGCCTCTGAAGAAAGGTTGGGTGAGATTTTTGAGTGTTTCTTCAGTCACGCCTGGACCTTGGTCTCGCACCCGCAGCAGCACCCAGCCATCGTGCACACGGGCGACGATTTCGACGCGTGTGATGCCGTCTTCGGGGCTTTGGCCGTAGCGCCTTGCGTTTTCCAGCAGGTTCGACATCACGCGCCCCAGTTCTACCGGTTCAGCTTGAACTTGCAAGTCTTCGCTCACGTCCACCGTGATTTGCAAGCGTGCGTTGTTGCGCCACGGGGTGATGCAGCGGCTGATCACGCCCGTCAAAAGCACAGGCCCCAACTCGGTAGGTTCTGGTCGGGCATAGTCCAAGAATTTGTCAATGATGTCGTCCAGTTGCTCAATGTCGGCCGCCATCAGCTCGCGGGTTTGCGGGTCGCTCACGCTCAGCTCTGTCTCTAGACGCAACCGGGCCAAGGGCGTACGCAGGTCGTGCGATATCCCGGCCAACATCAAGGCGCGTTCGGCTTCTATTTTGGCAAGGCGTTCGGCCATCCGGTTGAAACCAATGTTGACTTCACGTATCTCGCTGGTCGCGGCCCCCTCGTCCAGGGCTGCGCCATGAAAATGCCCCTCCCGCACGCGACTGGCGGCGTAGGACAGGCGTTTGAGCGGTCGGTTGATCAAACCTGCCATGACGGCCGCCCCTAGCAATGACAGCGATGTGGTGATGCTCAGCCAGATCAGCCAGGCAGTGCCCCCCAGGGGTTTGAGGCGAGAAGGGTCCATCTGTAACCAATAGCTGTCGCGTTCGATGACAAAGCCAATCCACAAACCTTCTTCATCGTTCACGCTGGAGGCCACAACGGTGCCGGGTCCCAGTCGTTTGACCATCTCATTGACCAGTCGGCTGTCCATGCTGGAATCGGTGAAGGCCACGATGCGATCTGTGGGTTCGCGCAGCTGGATGCTGACATCCTCTTCGTCGGCCAGCATGGTGATGAGAGACAAGCGGGCTATTTCGTCGCTGTTTTTCAGTGCGGTTTTGGTCAGGTTGACCACCGTGGCGATTTGGTGGGCATTGCGCAGGATGCGGGGCTCGTATTCCTGAGTTTTGAACATCTGCAACCACACCACACTGCTGAAAAAAATCAGGATGGCCAACAGGATGAAGGTGCGCCAAAAAAGACTGAGCTTGACCAGAGGGCCCACTGCAGTTGGGGCCGTCACCTCATCTGCGGCAATGGGCGCTGTTTCACGCTTGTCCATCGGGCACAAAGACGTAACCGACACCCCAGACGGTCTGGATGATTTTGGGCGAGGCGGGGTCGACTTCGATCATTTTTCGCAGACGGGAAATCTGCACATCGAGGCTGCGGTCAAAGGGCTCGAACTCTCGGCCACGCGCCAGTTGAGCAAGCTTGTCGCGCGTGAGCGATTGACGGGGGTGTCTGGCCAAAGCCTTGAGCATGGCAAATTCGCCGGTGGTCAGCGCCATGTCCACGCCGTCTTTGCTCAGCGCTCTGGCGCCTAAGTCGAGTTTGAAGTGGCCAAAGTTGATCACCTCGTCTTCAGCAGAGGGCGAGCCGGGCAGTTCGTTGACGGGCCTGCGGCGCAGTACCGCATGGATGCGGGCCAGCAACTCCCTGGGGTTGAAGGGTTTGCCCAAGTAGTCGTCGGCCCCAATTTCCAAGCCGTTGATGCGGTCGACGTCTTCGCCTTTGGCGGTCAGCATGATCACGGGTGTTTTGACCCCGGCGGCACGCAAGCGTTTGCAAATACTCAGACCGTCTTCGCCGGGCAGCATCAGGTCCAGCACCATCAAATCGATGGTCTCACGCAGCAGGATGCGGTCCAGTGCGCGGCCGTCTTCGGCCAGCAAAACATCAAAACCTTCTTGCGACAAAAATCGGCGCAACAAGTCTCGAATCCGGGCGTCATCGTCCACGATGACGATTTTGTCCAAACGTTTTGATTGACTCATAGGTTTACTGGGCAGTCCAGCCGCCATCCATGTTCCAGGCCACACCGCGCACGTTGTTGCCAGCGGCCGAGCAAAAGAAAACCGCCAGCTCGCCCAGCTCTTCGGGGGTGGTGAATTGCATCGATGGTTCTTTTTCCAGCAGCAGGACTTTTTTGGCTTCTTCGTTGGACAGGCCCATGGCAGCGGCTTTGGCGTCCACCTGTTTTTGCACCAGAGGGGTCAGTACCCAACCGGGGCAAATCGCGTTGCAAGTCACGCCGGTGGTGGCGTTCTCCAGGGCGGTGACTTTGGTCAAACCCACCACGCCGTGTTTGGAGGCAACGTAAGCTGATTTTTCGGCAGAGCCGACCAAGCCATGGGTTGACGCCACGTTGATGATCCGTCCCCAATTCGCAGCTTTCATCGCGGGCAAGGCCAGGCGGGTGGCATGGAAGGCGCTCGTCAAGTTGATGGCGATGATGGCGTCCCAGCGCTCGACCGGGAAGTCTTCGATCTTGGCGACATGTTGGATGCCGGCGTTGTTCACCAAAATGTCCACACGGCCAAAGGTGTCGGCGGCGAACTTCATCATGGCTTCGATCTCGTGGGCTTTGCTCATGTCGGCGCCGTGATAAGCGACTTTCACGCCCAGGGTGGCAATTTCGGCCTTGGGTCCTTCGACATCGCCAAAGCCGTTGAGCACGATGTTGGCACCTTGTTTGGCCAAAGACTTGGCAATGCCCAAACCAATACCGCTGGTAGAGCCGGTGACCAAAGCTGTTTTACCTTGCAACATGATGTCCACTCCGAAAGATGAATTAGGATGTTCAAAAAACCCATTATGGCGCTGCAAAACCTCGTTTTGAGCCGCAGCGCTTTTGATTGTTACGCTTTGTCATGACCGCCACGATGCCCGCGCACTCCCAACCTCAACTTGAATTTGTGGCCTGTCCCCATCCCGAGGGTGGGCACCGCATGGCTTTTTGGCGCTGGGGCGACGCGCACGCGGCCCACCTGGTGGTGTGTGTGCATGGCCTGACGCGTCAGGGTCGGGATTTTGACCAATTGGCTCAGGCCTTGGTCGCCCAAAGTCCTCATCCCGTGCAAGTCATTTGCCCCGATGTGGTGGGGCGTGGCCGCAGCGATTGGCTGGCTGACCCGGCTGGTTACCAGATTGCGCAATATGCCGCCGACATGCTGGCCATGCTGGCCCAGGTCAAAAACCAAATGGATCCAGAAAATCCCCTGCAAACCCTGGATTGGGTGGGCACCAGCATGGGGGGGCTGATCGGCATGGTGCTGGCGGGGCAGCCGGGTCTGCCGCTGCCTGCGCCGTTTCGCCGTCTGGTGCTGAACGATGTGGGGCCAGCCATCGCCTGGGGCTCGGTGCAGCGCATGCAAAGCTATGTAGGCCAATACGGCCAGTACCGCGATCTGGATGAGGCGGCCGCCGCTCTGTGGGCTCTGTCAAGCGGTTTTGGGCCTGTGCCTGCCGATGTGTGGCGCGAGATGTCTGCGCACATGTTGCGCCCAGGCACCAATGGTGCCGTGACTTTGCATTACGACCCGTCGATTGGCGTGCCGGTGCGCGCCCTAACACCCGAAGCAGCCGCGGCGGGCGAAGCTGCACTGTGGGCGTTGTACGACCAGATTCAGGCGAAAACCTTGCTCATCCGCGGGCAAGACTCTGACTTGCTCAACCCCGAAACCGCCACCGCCATGACCGAACGCGGCCCCCGCGCCCAGCTGGACACTTGGCCGGGTTTTGGCCATGCCCCCACCTTGACAGGCGATGCCCAAATTGCGGTAGTGACCAAGTTTTTACTTGGCGATTGAGACCATGGTCAGCCCCACTTCCAGCCATTCCGCCAGGCCGATGTCGCCACCGGGTCGTTTGCACTCACCGGACTTCCCCCCCGCGGCATTGCCGCCCGCCTCATTGCCGCCAGTGGTGCTCGCCACGGCCGATGCCGCTGAAAGCGCCCAACATGGCGAAACCCTGGCCAAAGCCCGCGCCTTTGCTGAACCGCTGATCGCGGGCGAAACGCTGGACACGGGCGAAAACATTTTGGCGCATGCCGACGCAGTGGCAGCGATCCTGGCCGACATTGGCGGTTCGATGGTCATGCGGGCAGCCAGTT
>CAJBLW010000521.1 GCA_903953985.1 uncultured Burkholderiales bacterium | reverse complement strand
TAATGCCGCCGTCGGGTGCTGCAATTTTGCGGTAGTACTGCAAGTCCTTAACAGCGATGCTCATCATTGCTTTGAAGTCTGAGTCATCGCCATTCAGCGTCCACTGCATAAAGCGTTGGAACATCACGCTGTTACCGCCTGAGCTATCGACGACATCTTTCAATACCCGCATGTCCAAGCCGAGTCGCAACGCTGTTGACAGCGCCTCTCCAACGACGGCACTGGTGGCCAAAGCGAGGAAATTATTCACGAGCTTGATGGTGTGGCCACTGCCAAGCGTTCCGGTTTCTATCAGGGTGGTGGCATAAGTCCGGATCACAGGCATGACGCGCTGCACAGTCGCAGGCTCGCCACCTACAAAAGTGCTCAGGGTGCCCAGTTCCGCCTCCTTGGGGGTTCGGCCAAAGGGCGCGTCAACCATATCAGCCCCTTTTTCTCGCAGTGCTGCTCCTATCTGTCGTGTGGAGTCGGGTTCGGATGTTGTCGAGTCGATCAAAACAAAGCCTGGTCGAGCCACAGAAAGAATACCGGACGCACCGAATACAGCTTGCTCAACATGTCGGCTAGAGGGCAAGCACATGAACACCATGTCGCAGCGCAAGCCCAGTTCTGCCGGCGTGTGGGCCTCCTGGGCTCCACGGCTGAGTAAATCTTCAACTGGTTCCCGGTTTTGATGGCCGAGCACGGTTAGGGAGTAACCTTTTTCAAGGATGTTCTTGGCCGCACCATGCCCCATGAAGCCCACGCCCATGTAGCCAATTTTGGGTAATTGAGAAGTCGTGTCAGTCATAGATTCGGCTTGCAGTTGCATTTTTCCGGATAAAACGCCAGTCATAAGTGACACCCAGCCCAGGGCCTGAAGGTACCTGAACGCAACCATCGCTACCAACGCAGTCGAGTTGGTCGGTGTAGCCGCAGGTGTAGACGGGAGCCACCATGTTGGGACAGTCAGGGCCTACCAGCGCCAACTCGTAATAATTGCTGTTGCGCATGGCTGACATCAGGTGCCTGTGCGCCGGACCGCATGCGTGGACTTCAACGTCCAGCCCCAAAGCCTCGCCCAGATGGGCGATTCGCAAGCCACCCGTAATGCCATGGTCGTATTCGGGATCGACGCGTAAAAAATCGGTTCCGCCCGCCAGCACAAAATCTGCCTTGGGCTCAATGCCACGGACATACTCTGTGATCAGCAGGGGCGTTTTGATCATGCCTCTGAGCTTTTGGTGCATGAAAGCTGACTTGCCGTTGTCGCGCATCGGGTCTTCGTACCAGAAATAATTGCCTTCATCGCAGGCCCGACCCACATACAGAGCATCTGAGAATTTGCGAAGCTGGTTGGCGGGATCGAGCATCAAGGTCATGCGGTCGCCGACCGCCTGAGCTACATGAAGCACGTTTTCTGCTTCTTTGCGGGCGTCGCCATCATTCCAGCCATGAATTTTGTAAGCCCGAAAGCCCAAGGCATAGCACTCTTGGGCAAAGTCAGCATAGGCTTCTTTGCAGTTGAGACCGGCCTTGTCATCGCCCAAATAAGTGGATGCATAAACCGGCAGCCGGTCGCGGTAACCGCCCAGCAACTCCGAGATGGACGCGTTGTATTTTTTACCTGCCAAGTCCCAAAGCGCGATGTCCAACGGACCATGTCCCATACCTGACCACTGCCTTATTTCCCGTTTCAGATCGTCGTAGATTTCTTCTCGTGCCAAAGCGTTGCGACCAATCATGAAAGGCGCCAACATGTCCATTTCGCCACGGGTTGCAGGGCTGGCGACCCAATTGGTAACGTACT
>CAJBLW010000520.1 GCA_903953985.1 uncultured Burkholderiales bacterium | reverse complement strand
GTGCTCAAGGCCCTCAAGGGCACGGCGGGCATCTCCGGCATGATTTTGTTCATCATTTTGGGGGCCACCACCTTTGCGCAGATTTTGTCTTTTTCGGGTGCCAGCTCAGGTTTGGTGCAACTCATCACCGAGCAAGGTTTGTCAGCCAACCAAATCCTGATCGGCATGATGGTCTTCCTGATTTTTCTGGGCATCTTTGTTGACCAGGTCAGCATGATGATGATCACCCTGCCCATCTTCATGCCCATCGTGAATGCCTTGGGCATCGACCCGGTGTGGTTTGGCGTGCTGTTCCTCATCTGCATGCAAATGGGCCTGCTCTTGCCGCCCCATGGTTTGCTGCTCATGACCATGCGCGGCGTGGCCCCACCCTCGGTCACCATGACGCACATTTTTCTGGCAGTCACGCCTTATTTGGCGATGAGCGTGTTGCTGCTGGTGGCCGTCTTCATGGTGCCGGGCATCGCCACTTGGTTGCCCGGGTGGATGGGCTGATCAATCGTTCGATTTGAGCAGACCTGCCGCTCTCAGCTTGTCTTTCTTGCTGAGCCGTGAACCCTTGATGCCGCCGTTACCGGGCGACGGTGGTGGTGGGGTTTCGGTGGGCTCAAAGCCGGGCACCTGCTCCAGAGGCAATTCCAGGCTTTCGCGTTTTTGGATCAACTGCCAGTGCGCCAGCGCTGCAGCCGTGACAAAGCTCACTGCGTCGCCATGCGCTCCCGCCCTGCCCGTGCGGCCGATGCGGTGCGTGTAATCGGTGGCTGAGCGCGGCAGGTCGTAGTTGACCACCACGGGCAGCATGGCGATGTCGATGCCGCGAGAAGCCAAGTCGGTGGTGACCACCACGTCCCAGCGGCCGGCCTTGAATTCGCTCAACACCTCTTGCCTTGCACCTTGACTCATCTCGCCATGGAAAGGCGTCGCAAACACGCCCGCCTTGTAAAGCTTGTTCGCTACATGCTCGCAGGCATAGCGTGTGGCCACAAACACCAGCACCTGCTTCCAGCCGTTTTCGGTGATCAGGTGGCGCAGCAAGGCGGTACGGCTTTTTTCGTCCACGGCGATGGCGCGCTGGGTGATGTCGGGTTGGTGGCCGTCAAAAGCTTCCACCGTGATGCGCACCGGGTCTTGCAGTAACCTGGCCGCCAGCGCTTCGACCTCGGGGGCAAACGTGGCAGAAAACAGCAGGGTTTGTCGCTGGGCGGGCAGCAGCGCCAGCACGCGCTGCAGTTCATCGGCGAAGCACAAATCCAGCAGGCGGTCAGCCTCGTCCAGCACCAGGTGCTGCACATCGGCCAGGCGCAATGCATTCTGGTCGATCAAATCGAGTAATCGCCCGGGTGTGGCCACCACGATATCGGCCCCACCGCGCAGCGCCATCATTTGCGGGTTGACCGACACGCCACCAAACACGGTGTTCACCTTGAGGGACTGCGGCAGCTTGTAGGCCAGATTGGCCAGCACATCGCCGACCTGCACCGCCAGCTCGCGTGTGGGCACCAGCACCAGGGTGCGCACAGGGCGGCGGAAATTCGTCTGACGCGGCGCGGCCAGCAAATGCTGCAACAGCGGCAACGCAAAAGCCAGCGTCTTGCCCGAGCCGGTGGGCGCAGTGGCCCAAACGTCGGCAGATTTCAGCACCGCCGGAATCGCCTCGGCCTGGATGGGGGTGGGGGCGTACAAGCCCATGTCACCCACGGCGCGCAAAAGCGCGGGAGTCAAGCCGAGTTGGTCAAAGTTCAAAATGGTCCGATCAATGGCGCGAATCAATGGCGGAAATGCCGCACACCCGTGAACACCATCGCCACACCGCGCTCGTTGGCGGCATCGATGACTTCTTGGTCGCGCATGGAGCCGCCGGGCTGGGCCACGCAGGTGGCCCCCGCGTCCACCACCACGTCGAGGCCGTCGCGGAAAGGGAAGAAGGCGTCGCTGGCGACCACGGTGTGTTGCAGGCTGAGCTTGGCCGCTTCGGCCTTGATGCTGGCGATGCGGGCGGAGTCGAGGCGGCTCATTTGGCCTGCGCCCACGCCCATGGTCATGCCGTTTTTGCAGAACACGATGGCGTTGGATTTGACGAACTTGGCCACTTTCCAGGCGAACAACAGGTCGTGCAGTTCTTCAGGCGTGGGTTGCTTGACGGTGACGATTTTCATGTCGGCCAAAGCCAGCTCGTGGTTATCCGCGCTTTGCAGCAAGAGGCCTGAACCCACGCGTTTGGTTTCGAGTGCGTTGCGCACATCGCCGTAATTGGCAGGCAGCGCGATTTTCATCAAACGCACATTCACTTTGCTCTTGAACAATTCCAGCGCTTCGGCGCTGAAGTCGGGGGCCATCAACACTTCAACAAACTGCTTACTCACGGCTTCAGCAGCGGCTTTATCCACAGGGCGGTTGAAGGCGATGATGCCGCCAAACGCGCTGGTGGGGTCGGTTTGGAAGGCTTTGATGTAGGCCTCGAGTGCGGTCGCGCCCACGGCCACGCCGCAGGGGTTGGCGTGCTTGACGATCACACACGCAGAGGTCTCAAAGCTTTTGACGCACTCCCACGCCGCATCGGCGTCGGCGATGTTGTTGTAGCTCAGCTCTTTGCCTTGCAGCTGCACGCCAGTGGCCAGTGACCCGGCAGCAGGAGCCCGGTCGCGGTACCAGGCGGCTTGCTGGTGGCTGTTTTCGCCGTAGCGCAGGTCTTGCACCTTGACGTATTGCTCGTTGAATTGAGCTGAGAACTGGGCACGCTCGGGTACGTAGGCTTCGCTCAATTTTTCAGCTTCAAAGTTCACGCTCGACAGGTAATTGCTGATCGCGCCGTCGTATTGGCTGATGCGGTTGAACGCGGCCACGGACAAAGCAAAACGGAGCTTGTTGCTGAGTTGGCCGTTGGTCTTCAACTCAGCGATCACGTCGGCGTATTGGTTGGCGTCGGTCACGATGCCCACGTCTTTCCAGTTCTTGGCGGCAGAGCGCACCATGGCAGGTCCACCAATGTCGATGTTTTCAATCGCATCGGCCAAAGTGCAGCCGGGCTTGGCCACAGTGGCTTCAAACGGGTAGAGGTTGACGATGAGCAAATCGATCGTGTCAATCCCATGCGCCTGCAAAGCCGACATGTGCTCGGGCGTGTCGCGCCGCGCCAGCAAGCCACCGTGCACTTTGGGGTGCAGTGTTTTCACACGGCCATCCAGCATTTCCGGGAATCCGGTAACTTCGGCCACCTCGGTCACGGGCAGGCCTTGCTCAGCCAGCAATTTGGCAGTGCCCCCGGTGGAGATCAGGGCCACGCCCAGGGCGTGCAGGTCTTTCGCCAGGTCGACGATGCCGGTTTTGTCAGAGACGGAAATGAGGGCGCGCATAAGAGACTTTCTTCAACAGTGTTCGGTTCAGGACTGGACTGGGCCGGGGTCAAGGATTCCAACTCGGTCATCCAAATGGGGGGGGGAATCAAGCACTGTCCGCTGGACCTGGGCGCAGTGCGGGTTTCATTTCAGGAGATCGTGCTCGAGCAATTTTTTGCGCAGGGTATTGCGGTTCAGGCCCAGCCATTCAGCAGCGCGCGACTGGTTTTGGCCAGACTGGCTCATCACCACATCCAACAAGGGTTTTTCGACCAGCTTGACCAGCATGTCATAGAGCCCTGTGGGATCGGTCCCGTCCAGATCACGGAAATAGATTTCCAGGTTGTCACGGACGCAGTTTTCAATGGATTGGTGTTCACTCATGGCGTGGTCTCTAATTCGGGGCAGGCCTCACGGCGCAGAGGCAGGCGCTCCATCAGGGCAGCCAGGCCGTCCAGATAGGCGGCCACGGCGGTCAGCTGTTGAGCTGCAGTCTCCAGGGTGTTCATGTACTCTCGAAAATCATCGCCGCCAGGCAGCGTTCGCACATACCAGCCAATGTGCTTGCGCGCTGAGCGCACACCGGTGTATTCCCCGTACAGGCTGTAATGGTCTTGCAGGTGCTCGAGCAGAGCGCGGCGCACCTCGGCCACCAGCGGCGGGGCCAGGTGAGTGCCCGTGGCCAAAAAGTGAGCCATCTCGCGGAAGATCCAGGGGCTGCCTTGTGCGGCGCGACCGACCATCACGGCATCTGCCCCGGTGAACTTGAGCACATCGCGGGCTTTTTCAGGCGAATCGATATCGCCATTGGCGACCACCGGGATGTTCAAAGCAGCCTTGACGGCGGCCACGGTGTCGTATTCGGCAAAGCCTTTGTAAGCTTGCTCGCGGGTACGGCCGTGCACGGTGACCATTTGCACCCCCGCGCTTTCCGCAGCGCGGGCCAGGCTCAGGGCGTTCTTTTCGGCATCGCACCAGCCGGTGCGCATTTTCAAAGTGACGGGCACACCGTGTGGCAAGGCCGCCTCGACCACGGCACTGATGATCTGAAGCGCCAGCGGCTCGTCTTGCATCAGGGCCGAGCCGGCCCATTTGTTGCAGACCTTTTTGGCCGGGCAGCCCATGTTGATGTCGATGATCTGTGCGCCCCGGTCATTGTTGTAACGCGTGGCGTCAGCCATCATTTGCGCCTCTGTACCGGCAATTTGAACCGCAATCGGGCCAGGTTCACCGTCGTGGTTGGCGCGCCGCGAAGTCTTCAACGACGCCCACAGGTCCGGACGCGAGGTCACCATTTCGCTCACTGCATACCCCGCCCCAAACTGCCGGCACAACTGGCGGAAAGGCCGATCGGTCACCCCCGCCATGGGGGCGACAAACAAGTTGTTCGGCAATGCGTAAGGGCCAATCTGCATGACTTGGATGTGGGTGTTTGGGGGCGTGGTTTGAAGAGGAGGCACGATTGTAATTGCTTAATATTTCAGCAAATGAAAGCTGCGTGTGCTAAGCAAATATCACCGGCGCTACACTTCCCCCATGGAACTTTGGCTCAACGGATTAATGCAATGGCTGGCCCTTCCGCAACATGGTCTGAGCACCGTGTTTGTGGTGGCCTTCATCTCGGCCACCTTGTTGCCGATGGGTTCTGAACCGGTGCTGTTTGGCTTGGTCAAACTCAACCCCGAATTGTTTTGGCCCGCCATTTTGGTGGCCACTGCAGGCAACACGCTGGGCGGCATGTTCAGTTGGTGGATGGGCTGGGGCACGCACAAAGCGGTGAACCGTTGGCGCGGATCGGGCAGCCACCACCGCGCCTTGATCTGGCTGGAAAAGCTGGGCCCGAAGGCATGCTTGCTCAGCTGGTTGCCCGTCATAGGCGACCCTTTGTGTGCCGTGGCGGGCTGGCTGAAGATGCCTTTTTGGCCCTGCACGCTGTACATGGCGATTGGCAAATTCGCCCGCTACTTGGTCATGACGGCGGGTCTGCTGTGGGTGTTTCCGGGGCAGTTTTAAGGCTGCCCCACCACCCAGCAGTCAAGCTGGACATCAATCATGAACGATCTTGCGTTCTTTGATGATTTGGGCAAACCGACGCGCATCGGCCTTGGTGACCGCACCGAACTCGGCGGGCGTCATGGGGGTGGGCTCGGCACCGATGCCTTTGATGGACTCGACGGCACTGGGCAACATCAAGGCGCGGTTGATCTCACGGTTCAGGCGGTCAACGATGGCCGCAGGTGTGCCCGCAGGCGCCCAGAAACCATGCGATGTGCCGGCGTCAAAATTCTTAAGCCCCAGCTCATTGAGCGTAGGCGCATCGGGGAACATGGACAAGCGCTGTGGGGACGTGACCGCCAACAAGCGCAGACGACCCGAACGCACGTGCGAAAAAGCAATACCGGGATCGAGCAAATAGTCCACATTGCCACCCAGCAGGTCTTGCAAGGCTGCTCCCGAACCGCGATAAGGGATGTGCAAGGTAAAAATACCGGCTTGGGACTTGAGCATCTCGCCCGCAATGTGCGGGCTGGTACCGTTACCCGGTGAGCCATAACTCAACCTGCCCGGATTGCCCTTGGCAAAGGCAACGAATTCGGCAAACGTCTTGTAAGGTGCATCGCTGCGCACGACCAAGAACAATTGCAAACGCGCACCTGCCGCCACCGGGGTGAGGTCCTTGTCATGGTCGAAAGGCATCTTGGGCGTGACGTAGGGCACGATGGCGGCACCGCTGCCCGAGCTGCACAAAAGGGTGTAACCATCGGGGGCGCTTTTGGCAGCCAAGTCAGAACCAATGATGCCACCGGCACCGCCACGGTTGTCCACCACAATTTGTTGACCCAGCGCTTGAGACACCGTGCTGGAAACGGCACGCGCCACCAAGTCTGGAGAACCGCCCGCAGGGAAGTTCACGATCATGCGGATGGGTTTGGCCGCAGGCCAAGCTGCGCTTTGGGCCTGCGCGGCGCCAAAAGCGCCCAGTGCAAGCCCAGATACGGCAGCAAGGCCAAGCTGTCGGCGGCGAGGGTCATGACGGTGGGTCATCGGGATATCTCCGAATTTTTGAGAGTGATAAAAAAGTGTTGGGCAGTTCAACAAGATGATTATGTGAAGAAATCAAGTGCCGAACTACCCGGGAAAACCTTGCCTTGTGGGTCCAACGGACTGCCGTGGGCCAAGTCACGGGGTGGCTTAGAGGCAGTCAATTGGCCCTGAGGCTCAAGCCGACCCCAAAAAATCGTTCCCAAACCAGCTTTGCTTCTGTTGACCAACAACCCACTGGCCCAAGTCGAGCATCAACCCATCGTCCACCATCACCATTTGCAGGCCTGTTCGAATAAGCTCCAGGCTCCAGCTCCTTTGCACAAGCTGACCGACCAAAGGCTTGTGCAGCGGTCCAACCCACACCATTTTTCGATGCTCACCGCCTCACTGTCTGTTTTGCTTTTGTTGCTCGCGACCTTGGTTGCGGCTTTGGCCTGGAGCTGGGCACCTGATCGCCCAGTGGATGCCCTGATGGCACGCTGGGCCGCGCCCCCGTCGTACTTTGTGGCCCTGCAAGGCATGCAGGTGCATGTGCGCGACGTCTACAGCTGGCCCAACAATGTGAACGCTGCCCTGGTGAATCGCTATGACGAGTTAACGCTGCGCTAAGGCAACCGGGTCAGTCTGAGCTAACGCTTCCCATACCGCAGCAGCGATGCTGCCTTGACCGGGCAGATTTTTCAGCAGAACCTGCCCACTTTGGTTCTGTGGGGCAGCGAAGACCGGCTGATTCCGCAGGACCATGGGCGACGATTTCACCGTGACATCTCAGGTATCCAAATCGAGGTCTTTGAAGGCATGGGCCATGTGCCCCATGAAATATCCAAATGATTCAAACGCGCAACACATGACCTGTGATGCCACTGAACAGGCACCGCATATAGGCCAAACCTATGCGCTCGGCACTGACTTTTTCAAAGCCAGGGAAAGCGGCGCAAGCTGCTGCTGGCGTTCCTTCCACCAAGCTGGGGCTCACCACATTCAGACGCCAACCCTGCGGCAACTCAGTCGCTGCCGCACAAACCCAACTCTCCAATGCGCCATTGACCATGCTCAAGCCTGCCCCGCCCAATACCGGCTCAGTGCTGGTGGTGCCCGAGGTCAGAGTGATCGATCCACCGGGACGCAAAACTTCTCGAGCAGCCAAGGCCAGATTGACCTGCCCCATCAATTTGTCTTGCAAACCCAATCCATAAACCGAAGCATCCAGAGATGCAGGCCTCGCATCGGCCAAAGCACCAAAGCGCGCGCGCCCAGCGGCTGAAATGACCGCATCGAGTGGCCCCATATTTTTCAATGTTGTCACCAAAGCATCCGCATCTGACAAGTCCAGCTGAACTTGGTGATCACCTTGGGCAGGATCCAAGCTGGCTGAAATGACATCATGGCTAGCCTGCAAAGAGTGCCAGACACACCGTCCGACGACGCCAGTGGCGCCTACCAACAAAATTCTTAGGCGCACGGGAGTCATGATGGGTGCCCTGCATCTAGAGGTTTGAGTGGTAACGGGGTTGGAAAAACCTGACCAGCCACCGCCCAGTCATGGTGCTGAACATCATTGAACATGACGTAAACATGTGCTGGATCACACCCACAGATCCGCGCCATGGTCATGGTCATTTCGGCAGCGAGTTGTTGTTTGGTCTCAGGACTGCGGCCTGCCAGCAGGTCGATTCGGATGATGGGCATCATTTTCCTTAAGGGGTTGAAGGTTATTTTTCGCTCAGGCCAGCGCTCGCAGCGCCGGATCCAGCGCATAGGCATCTGGACTCACAGCACATGGCCTTTGCGCGATCACATCGGCCAACAACTGTGCACTGCCGCAGGCCAAGGTCCAGCCATAGGTGCCGTGACCTGCATTCAAGTAAAGGCCTTGAACAGGGGTCGCACCGATGATCGGTGTGCCGTCGGGAGTCATGGGTCGCAAGCCTGCCCAAAGTTGTCGGCCTTCTTCAGGCAATGGCCCATAAAGAGACGCATAGTGATGGACCAATTGTTGGCAGCGAGCGTTGTTGATGTACCGGTCATGCCCCACAACTTCAGCCATGCCTGTCAACCGCACGCGTTGCCCCAGGCGAGCGATGGCCAACTTGCTGGTGTCATCGATCACGGCACCTTGCGTGCCATCTCTGTGTGCGAGCGACACCGTCACGCTGTAGCCCTTCACCGGAACGATGGGCACCCGCATATAGGGTCTTAACAACCGCGCCGTGTCGACACCTGTGGCGAACACAAAGGCATCGGCCTGCCAGCGCTGCGAACGGGAACGGACCGCACAAAGGCGTTCACCACGGGCATCGAGTTCGAGCGAATCTACACGGACATTGGACTCAAACAGCAAGCCCCGCGCTTGGTTCCAAGCCAACAGCCCCTGAACGAAGCGCTCGCAATCGCCACTGGCATCGTCGCGCACATGCAAGCCTCCGGCGATGCGCACGGAATGAGACAAACCCGGCTCCATGGCACGCACCAGATGGGGCTCATACCAGTGGGCGTCACAACCGAAGGCTTGAAGCTCCTGGAGACGTTTCTCCACGATTTGTGACGGAGGTGATTGGCGAAAAATCTGCAACACTCCCGAGGACTGGAAATCGAAGCTCACGCCTGTCTGGGCGACCACATCTTGAAGGCATACCCGGCTAAGTAAAGCAAGCCTGACCATTCGTTGACGGTGCGTTGAAAAATCGGCGGCATTGCAGTGGGCCCACAAATCACGAAGCCAACGCAACTGGGACAGACTGCCATCAGGGCGCCAGCGAAACGGCGCTTGGCGGTTGAAAAGCGCTGTACAAGCCTGCATTGGCAAGCCGGGCATGGCCCAAGGCGCACAAAATGCAGCCGACAAATACCCCCCATTGGCGAGACTGGTGCCGCTGGCAGCAGCAGGCGATGCCTCCAAAAGCGTGACATCGTGACCCTCCGCTCGCAACACATGCGCCGTCGTCACGCCGATCACGCCCGCGCCAATGACCACGATTTTCCGAGCATGCATGGCAAAACCTTGGATGGCGTTGTGATGGTTTGGCGGTGAAACTGAAAATCAGGTCAGCGCATCACATCGCGCAACCATTGCACGCACTCGGTGGACTGGCTTTGCGGCCAAACCACGCGGATTTGGGTTTGATCGGGGCGTTTGATTTCTACCACAATCGATTCCGAGTCCGCTGCACCCAGACTGGGCTGAACGCCGATGGCACGAAGGCATCGGCTCCACAAGCTTTCCGGTTGAGCTAACTGAGCGACCGAAGGCTTCGATGTCGCGTTCAGCGTCTGCTGGAAAGGCGTTGGCGCAGCGTTTGATTGCGCAGGGCCATGGTCCGCTTGATCGGTCTTGGGTAAAGGGTTTGGCAAGCCAGCCAGCGCTGCAGGTGGGACTTGCGCCAATTGGACGGCGAGCTGGACTCCGAATTCATCCCATAAACGATCGGCTTTGGTCTTCATCACAGAAAAACCAAAGTTACCCATGCGGCCCAACAAGTCCACATGCACTTTCATTTGCAAATCGGTGCCACCGTCAGGACGATCGGCCAAAAATATTTCTGTGGTGTACTTCAACGAGCTGGCGACAGCCGCATCCTCGCCCATGCCCTGCGCCTTCAAATAACGCGCTTCACGTCGCTCCACAATGCGCGTGCGCAACGTGAATCGGGCGCTCACAAAGGCGATTTTGACTTTCATCACCGCTTTGTATTCATCGGGACTGAGGACCTCGATTGACTCCATGCCTGGCACACATGCGCCCATGGCTTGAGGGTCAAGCAACAAGGTCCAGACGCGGCTGGCGCTGGCATCCAAGCTGAGTGACTTGTCAATCTCCATCAGACATACTCCTGGCCGCATCGAGCACCGACTCGACAATTTGGGTGTAACCCGTGCAACGGCAGAGATTGCCGGCCAAGGCGGCCCGAACGGCTTGTTTATCGGGGCGTGGATTGGACGCCAGCAGAGCACAGGCCGACATCAGCATGCCAGGCGTGCAGTAACCGCACTGCAGGCCTGCGCAAGCCATGAAACTGGTTTGCAAGGGATGCAGGTTCTCAGCGCTGCCCAAACCTTCGACCGTTCGAATCGTCC
>CAJBLW010000519.1 GCA_903953985.1 uncultured Burkholderiales bacterium | reverse complement strand
GGTGACCAGGTCCAGCACCCGGTCCATGGCGTCCAGATAGGGCGTGCTGTCGGTGATTTGCGAGCCGATGTGGCAGTCGATGCCCACCACCTTCAGGCCGGGAAGGCTGGCCGCGTGGCGGTAAGCGCACAGCGCGTCCTCGTGGGCGATGCCAAATTTGTTGCCCTTCAGCCCAGTCGAGATGTAGGGGTGTGTTTTGGGGTCCACATTGGGGTTCACGCGCAGGCTGACCGGGGCTTGTTTGCCCAGACCCATGGCCACGTCGTTCAGCACATCGAGTTCGGCTTCGCTTTCCACATTGAAGCAACCAATGCCCACTTGTAAGGCTTGTTTCATTTCAGCGCGGGCTTTGCCCACGCCCGAAAAAATCACCTTGGCCGGGTCGCCGCCCGCTGCCAGCACGCGGGCCAGCTCGCCGCCCGAGACAATGTCAAAGCCGCAACCAGCGTCGGCAAAAACCTGCAAGATGGCCAGGCTGGAGTTGGCCTTCATGGCGTAGCAAATTTGAGCCTGCCGACCGGCAAACCCGCGCTGGTAGGCGGCCAGGGCCGAGAGCATGGCGGCCTTGGAGTAGACAAACAAGGGTGTGCCATGCTCGCGGGCCAGCTGGGACAGCGCCACGCCCTCCACATGCAGCTGGTCGCCCGCATAGGCGATCTGGGGTTGTCCTGGGAGTGCGTTGTTGGCGGTCATGGGTGAAAAAGGCTTGGGTAAAAGGGGACAGCAAGTAGGCGGGCGTCAACTGGGCTTGAGCTTGGGTCTGTGATCGATCTCAAGGCTTTGCAGCAGGAATGGGTTGTGGGGTGGTGGCTTGGGCAGATGGCGCAGTTGCGTTGCTGGAGCCTTGTGGGAGCTTGCGAAACGGTTCAAGCGTTTGGTGCAGCGTGGCACGCCCGGCCGAAGCCGGCGAGGTAGGCAGGACCAGCGGGCCCCGTTGACCGCAAGCGCTCAATACGGCCGCACCGCCAACAAGGGCATGCAGCATGACTAGAATCTTCATCACCTTCAACATGCTGCGATTGTAATGACCGACCTTGAATTTCTGGACCAAGCTGAACGCCTGCTGGCGGGCGTAGAGATCAGCTGCGATCGTCTGAACGACGATACCGACGCCGATGTGGACAACCAACGGGTGGGCGGCATGATCACTTTGACGTTTCCAAACCGCAGCCAGATCGTGATCAACCTGCAAAAGCCCCTGCACGAAGTGTGGCTGGCGGCCCGCTGCGGCGGGTTTCATTACAAATTTGTTGACGCGCTTTGGCAAGACACCAAGGGCCAGGGTGAGTTTTGGCAGAGCCTGTCGCGCTACGCTTCGGAGCAATCAGGACAAAGCTTGACGTTCAATCCCTGAGCCCAGGCCAGTGGCTTTGTGCGTCATGCCTTCTCGGCTTCAATTTCTGAAGAGATCTAGTATTCGCTTGCGTTCATCTTGCGGCGGCACGGCGTCGGCTTGGCCACTGGTGTCGCTGTTGCCGCTCAGTGAAGAAATGCCGTTGTTGCCTGAAAACTCCGAATAAAACCATTCGCCCCCGATTTGGAGCAAGCCCTCTGCAGGCTTGGGCTCTGTGATGGGCAGTGTCCGCAAAGCGGTTTCCATGTACTTGATCCAAACAGGCAAGCTCAGGCCGCCCCCCGTCTCACGGTCTCCGAGTTTGCGGGGGGTGTCGTAACCGATCCAGACCACGGCGGCGAGTTGAGAGTGGTAGCCCGCAAACCAAGCGTCCATGGCATCGTTGGTGGTGCCGGTTTTACCGTAAATGTCCGGCCGTTTGAGTGTCGCTTGTGCGCGGGCGGCCGTGCCGGAGCGGGTCACTTCCTGCATCAGGTTGGTCATGACAAAAGCGTTGCGC
>CAJBLW010000518.1 GCA_903953985.1 uncultured Burkholderiales bacterium | reverse complement strand
GCGGCGAGCAGGCCGCCACCACACTCGACATCGTGGCGCGTCAACAGGCCGAGCGCAGTGGCAAGCCGGTCGACGAGACACGGCTGCAAGCGCAAAAGTCTGAAATCGTGGCCCTGTTTGAAAGCCAGGCCAGCGCCTTCTACACCAGCGGCCATTTGCTCGACGACGGCATCATCGACCCACGCCAGACACGCGAGGTGCTATCGCTCTTGCTGGCCACGGTGCGCGAAGCCGCTGCCCGCAGCCCGCACGCGATGCAGTTCGCCGTGCCCCGTTTCTGAATCTCTGAGGAAAGTCCCCGCACATGATCTACACCGCCGAACACCACGAACTGATGGCCAGCATCCGCCGCTTCATCAGTGCCGAAATAGACCCCTTTGTGGACGAATGGGAAGCCGCCGAAATCTTTCCGGCCCACGAGGTGTTTCGCAAGATGGGGCAGCTCGGCTTTTTAGGCATCACCAAACCCGAGGCCTATGGCGGCATGGGGCTGGACTTCAGCTACGCGCTGGCTGCAGCCGAGGCCATTGGCTACGTCAAGGCCCAGGGCGTGGGCATGGGCATTGGCGTGCAGGCCAACATGGCGACCCCGGCGCTGGCCAGTTTTGGCTCGGACGAACTCAAGCGCGAATTTTTGGCCCCGGCGATTGCGGGTGAGGTGGTGTGCAGCATCGGCGTGAGCGAGCAAGGCGCGGGCTCGGATGTGTCCTCGCTCAAAACCCGGGCGCGGCGCGATGGCGACGACTACGTGATCAGCGGCTCCAAGATGTGGATCACCAACGGCACCCAGGCCGACTGGATCTGCCTGCTGTGCAACACCTCGGACGGCCCATCGCACAAGAACAAGTCGCTCATCATCGTGCCACTCAAAGATTCGGCTGGCCGCCGCGCCAAGGGCATCGAGGTGCAAAAGATCAAGAAGTTCGGCATGTGGAGCTCGGACACCGCGCAGATCTTTTTTGACGAGGTGCGCGTGCCGGTGCGCCACCGCATTGGCGAAGAAGGCATGGGCTTCATCTACCAAATGAAGCAGTTCCAAGAAGAGCGCCTGGACGGCGCGGCACGGCGTCTGGCCAGCATCGAGCTGATCGAAGAAACCGCCGACTACCTGCGCCAGCGCGTGGCCTTTGGCAAACCGCTGCTGGACAACCAGTTCATACAGTACAAGCTGGCCGAACTCAAGACGGAAATTGAAGCGCTGCGTGGCCTGATTTACATGACCACACACGCCTATGTGCAAGGGCAGGACGTGACCGAGCTGGCCTCGATGGCCAAGCTCAAGGCCGGACGCTTGGGCCGCGATGTGGCCGACTGGTGCATGCAGTTCCAGGGCGGCATGGGCTACACCTGGGACAACCGCGTCTCGCGTGCTTACCGCGACTACCGGCTCGGCTCGATTGGCGGTGGCGCCGACGAGGTGATGCTGATGGTGATCGCCCGCAAGATGGGCCTGATGGACCCGGCCAGTTGAAAGGGCACGCCATGACCTTTGCAAATCTTCTCGTTCAACGAGAACACGGCATTGTGTGGATCACGCTGCACCACCCTACGACCCGCAACGCGCTGTCACCCGACATGGTGGCCGAGCTGTCGCAAGCCATTGCGCAAGCCGCCCAAGACAGCAGCGTGCGTGCTTTTGTGTTGCGCGGCAGCGCAGGCTTTTTCTGCGCGGGTGGCAATGTGGGCAACTTTCAGTCGCGCTTGCAAGCCAATGCAGACGAAGGCGAAGACCCCGTGCTCAGCCGCAACCGTGCCTTTGGGCAACTGCTGCAGGCCCTCACCGCCTTGCCCATGCCGGTGCTGGCGGTGGTCGAAGGTGCGGCCATGGGCGGCGGCATGGGTCT
>CAJBLW010000517.1 GCA_903953985.1 uncultured Burkholderiales bacterium | reverse complement strand
GGCTGGGTTTCAAGATGAATGTGTTGCCCGCCGCAATGGCGACCGGGAACATCCACATGGGCACCATCACCGGGAAGTTAAACGGCGTGATGCCCGCCACCACGCCCAGCGGCTGGCGCAGCGTCCAGTTGTCGATGCCGGTGGAGACTTGGTCGGTGAAGTCGCCTTTGAGCAGCTGCGGGATGCCAGTGGCAAATTCCACAATGTCGATGCCTCGGCTCACTTCGCCTTGCGCGTCGGTGAACACTTTGCCGTGCTCGGCGGTGATCATGTGGGCCAACTCGTCTTTGTGGGTGTTCAGCAGTTCGAGGAACTTGAACATCACGCGGGCGCGGCGCAGCGGTGGGGTGTCGGCCCAGGCGGGAAACGCCGCTTGCGCAGCGGCCACGGCTTGGGCCACTTCTGCGCTGTTGGCCAGGGCCACGTTGCCGGTCACGGCACCGGTGGCGGGGTTGGTGACGCTCTGGCTGCGGCCGGAAGCGCCTGTGGCGACTTGGCCGTTGATGTAATGACCGATGTTTGTGATGCTCATGGGGGCTCCTGAATGGTTTGTGGTTTGGACTGCGTGGCGTTGCGCACAGAGCTGTGACCTGTGCCAGTGCTTTTTGCTGAATTGCCGCGCTTCGCTCGCAATGACGGTGAGTGATGCGCTACAAACCGCCACATGTTTGACTTTGCGAGCGAAACGCGGCAATCCATGTCCTAAGTTGATGAGTGTAGGCACCCCATCCACCCGCCACAAGAACTCAAAGTTGAATTGATTGTTCAAAATAATGAACAATACTTTCATGAAAGAGCAAAAAATTAACACCCTCTGGACCCATCTGCACTGGCTCAGCGTGCTGGCGCAGCAGGGCAGCTACACGGCCGCCGCTGCCCGGCTGGGCGTGAGCAAGGCCGCGATGAGCCAGCGCATTGCCGAGCTGGAGCGTGCTGCCAAAGTCACATTGGTGCAGCGCACCACCCGCAGCCTGCGCCTGACCGAGGCGGGCCAAAGGCTGGTGGACGAGACACGCGCCTCTTTTGAGCAGATCGAGCAGAGCTTTGCTCAGGTGCGCGACCTGGCCGAACAGCCCAGTGGTTTGTTGCGCGTGACCGCGCCGGTGGCACTGGCCCGTCAGCAACTGGTGCCGCTGTTCGCCGCTTTCTTGCAAGACTTTCCGGATGTGCGGATTGAACTGGACCTGTCAGACCGTCTCAGTGCTTTGACCACCGAAGGCTATGACCTGGCGATCCGCCACACCGCCCGCCCGCCCGACACCCATGTGGCCTGGGTGCTGTGCGCAACCGAGTCGGTGCTGGTGGCCACCCCGGCCTATCTGCGCGAGCACGGGCAGCCGGCCACGCCTGCCGAGCTACAAGCCCACAACTGCCTGCACTACCCCCGCTCGCAAGACACCCCCGCGTGGACTTTTGAGCCGCAATCGCCTTTGGAAGCGGGTGAGCGCATCACGGTGCCCGTGAGTGGCAACTTCGCCGCCAACAACAGCGAAGCCTTGCGTGAAGCGGCCTTGACCGGGGCGGGTATCGCCCTCCTGCCCGACTTCAGTGCCCAAACCGAGTTGCGCAAGGGCCATTTGGTGCGGGTGCTGCCAGGCTGGAAACCCGTGGGGGCCTTTGCCGAAAACATTTATGCAATCCGCCCCTACGCGCCCCATGTACCTCGCTCCGTGGCGGCGCTGGTGGCGCATTTGAGGTCAAGTTTGGAGGGTGGGTTCGGCGTCTGAACCTCGCACTTAAGGCGCAGTTCAGCGACCGGCCAGCACTGGAAACAGCTTGTGCAGGCCATCCGCCATCACTTCCACAGCGAGCGCAGCCAAGATCAAACCCATCAGCCGCGTCATGACATTGATGCCGGTTTTGCCCAGGATGCGGGCGATGGGCGTTGCTAAGAAAAAGCACAAAGCTGTGGCCAGCGCAATCACCACGCCATAGCCGACCAAGGTGCCGAGTTGGGCAAAGTTCTTGGCTTTTTCGGCGTAGATCACCACCGTGGACATGGTGGCGGGGCCAGTAAGCAGCGGGATGGTCAACGGCACCACGGCGATGCTGGCACCCATGGCGGCTTTGGTTTCGGCGTCGTGCACTTCTTCGGCATTGGCACGGGCTTCGGCGGGTTGCGCATTCAGCATTGACAAGGCAGATGTGAGCAGCAGCATGCCGCCACCCACCTGAAAGCTGGCCAGCGAGATGCCGAAAAATTCCAGAATTTGCAGACCCAACAAGGCACTGGCTGCGATCACCACGACGGCCGAAAAGGATGACACCCAAATCGTTTTCTGTCGTTGGGCGCTGCTGAAGCCTTGCGTGTAGTGAATGAAAAAAGGAACGATCGCCAAAGGGTTGACGATGGCCAGCAGGGTGATGAGTGGTTTGAAGTCCATCGCCCGATTGTGCGCCGCCTCAGGCTGCCGGTGTGCGCCTTCTGAACATGCTCCAACCTTCCATGTGCAGCACCTTGTCGCCATGCTGGTTGAACATCTCCCATAAGTTGCGCGTCATGCCCACATCGGGGCGCTTGCTCATGGATTTGGTCTCGAGCACCGTGCTTTGCAGACGCAGGGTGTCGTTCGGGTACACCGGTTTGAGCCATTTGAGACCTTCAATGCCGGGTGAGCCCAGGCTGGAGGTCTCTTGCAGGAAGTTGGTCACCATCAGCCGCATGGCCATGGCGCAGGTGTGCCAGCCGCTGGCCGACAAGGCCCCAAAAACCGAGGCTTTGGCCGCTTCATCGTCCAGGTGAAAGGGTTGTGGGTCAAACTGGGTGGCAAATGCGATGATTTCTTCTCGGGTCGGCGTGAGGCTGCCCAAGTCGCGCACCTCGCCCACCGCCATGTCTTCCCAAAAGTATTTGATTTCGGCCATCAACGGCCTCCCGAAATGTCCAGAAAGCTCATGGTGGTGTAGCTGGCCGCGTCCGACAGCAGCCAGACAATGCCCTCGGCCACTTCTTCGGCGCTGCCACCGCGCCCAGCGGGCACCAGATGCTGCAGGTCTTTCACCCGGTTGGGCAGGCCGCCAGAGGCGTGGATCTCGGTGTCGATCAGACCCGGGCGTACCGCGTTGACCCGGACGCCCTCTGCGGCCACCTCTTTGGCCAGGCCAAGGGTGAAGGCATCGATCGCGCCTTTGGCGGCGGCGTAGTCCACGTACTGGCCAGGCGCGCCCAAGCGAGAAGCGGCGCTGGACACGTTGACAATGCTGCCGCCTTCTCCGCCGTGAAGGGTGCTCATTCGGCGCACAGCTTCGCGGGCGCAGATCAGGCTGCCGATCACGTTGATGTCGAACATGCGTTTCCAGCGGGCCACGCTCATTTCGTCTACGCGGGCCTTGACGTCGACCACGCCGGCGTTGGTGACCAGCCCGGTCAGGCGGCCCAATTTGGCGTCGATGTGCTCGAACATGCGCAGCACCTGCGCTTCTTCGGCCACGTCGGCCTGCACCGACATGGCTTGCCCGCCCGATGCGCGTATTTGCCGAACCACTTCGTCGGCGGCCAGCGAGTTGGCGGTGTAGTTCACCGCCACCGACCAGCCATTTTTTGCCGCTAACAGGGCGGTTGCCGCGCCGATCCCTCGGCTGCCGCCGGTCACCAACAAGACTTTGTTCATGGCATATCTCCTGCAAAAAATGTTGAGAACGGTTAAAACCCTTGTTCCGTCCAAAGATTACACAACACACAAGGAGACAGCATGGGTCGCACAGTGGACTATTACCTCGCACCGCAAAGCCCCTGGGCCTATTTGGGCCACCAGCGCCTGGCTGACATCGTGCAGCGTACGGGGGCCACGCTGCGTGTCATGCCCATCGATCTGGGGGGCAAGGTGTTTCCGATTTCGGGCGGCTTGCCCTTAGGCCAGCGTGCGCCCCAGCGCCAGGCTTATCGCTTGGTGGAGTTGCAGCGCTTTAGCCAACACTTGAATGTGCCCTTGAATCTCAAGCCCAAGTATTTCCCGGTGGGTGGCGACGACTCGGCCCGTCTGACCATTGCCACCGATCTGGCGCATGGCCCATTGGCTGCCATGCAAATCGCGGGTGCGATTTTGGCCGCTTGCTGGGCGCAAGAGCGCAACATGGCCGACGACAAGGTGTTGGCCCAATTGCTGCAAGAGCAAAATTTGCCGGCCAGCTTGCTGGACCAGTCGCGCAGCCAGGTGGTGCAAGAGCGCTATGAAAGCTACACCCAGTCGGCCATCGATGCGGGGGTGTTTGGTGCCCCCAGCTATGTGGTCGATGGCGAGATTTTTTGGGGCCAGGACCGCCTCGACTTTGTCGAGCGTGTGCTGTCCCGTTGAGCGGACCTCTACCCGAAAGGAAAACACATGGGAACGATGATTGAACTTCAAAGCGCAGATGGCACCCAAGTGCCCGCCTACGAGGCCCGGCCTGTTGGCACACCCAAGGGGGCTGTGGTGGTGATCCAGGAAATTTTTGGCGTGAACAGCCACATCCGCCAAGTGGCCGATGGCTATGCGGCAGAGGGTTACCTGGCTGTGGCCCCCGCCGCCTTCCACCGCGTCAAGCCGGGGGTGGAGCTGGGGTACGCCGATGCCGACATGGGTGAGGGCTTTGGCTACAAGACGGCTGCGGAGGCCTTGCCCGCGCCCGGCGTGATGCAGGACATTCAGGCGGCCATTGACCATGCCGGGCAGGCCTCAGGCGGCAAGGTCGGCATCGTGGGGTATTGCTGGGGCGGTTTGCTGACTTGGCGTGCGGCCTGCACCTTGACGGGGTTGAGCGCTGCAGCGCCTTATTACGGAGGCGGCGTCACCACCGCTGCCGAAATCGCCCGCCAGCCACGGGTGCCGGTCATGGCGCATTTTGCGGAAGAAGACAAATGGATCCCGCTGGATTCGGTCGAGACTTTCAAAAATGCACTTCCGCAAGTGCAGGTGTTCACCTACGCTGCCCACCACGGCTTCAATTGCGACCAGCGCGGTTCTTGGCATGCGCCTTCGGCCCAACTGGCACGGGAGCGCACGCTGGCGTTTTTCAAGCAGCATTTGGGCTGAGCGGGTGAGTTGGGTTGGCCATACCCGCGCATGCGGGTCACCATGGCAGCCGCAGTCATTGACCCCTGATCAAGTCGGGGGTGACACAGGTGGGCTCATTCATCCGTGCGGGCCAGGTAGCGCTTGCGCCAGAACACCAGGGCCAAGGTGGTGGCAACGGCCGCCATGCCGCCCAGCGTCCACCAAAAGGCGCTGGCCTTGTGCAGCCAGGGCATGAATTCGAAGTTCATGCCGAACACCGCAGCGATCAGGTTCAGCGGCAGAAAAATCGCTGTCAGAGCCGTTAGGGTGCGCATGATGTCGTTGGTTCGGTTGCCTTGGGCGTTGAAGTGCATTTGCACGGCGGTTTCTGTGTTGTGTTCCAAGCGGCGTACGTGGTGAACCACCCGGTCGATGTGTTCTAAAACGTCCCGGCAGCGTACTTTTAGCAACTCGTGCTCGCGAAGCGCGGTCGGGTCATCGCTCACCACCCAGTCGTCCAGGGTTTCGTTCCAGTTGAGCATGGCCGTGTGCTGGTCGTCGCACAGGTCTTCAAGCTGGTGCAGGGCCAGTCGGGCTTGCAGTAAGGCGTCCCAACGGCGAAACCGCGCACCCGGGTGGAGCAGCTCGGCCTGCCAGTGGTCGAGCTGACGGCTCAGTTCGCGGCGCAAGTCTAGGTAAGCGTCCACCATTTGGCTGACGATGCGCAGCATCATGTCGGCTGGGCTCAAGGGGATGCCCCGTGCCCCAGCAGATCGCGGGTCATTGGTCGGTGGTTTGTCGCCCGTCGCGTTCAAAAGGCGGCTGGCGTAGGCTTCTCGTATGGCGCAGTCGTCGGGGTGCACGCTCAGCAGCACCCGATCAAACACCGCAAAACCCACCGGGCTGGTGTCGATGCGCTGCAAGATGGGTGGACCAGGCCGTTTGCCCTGGGCGTGTGCGGCCTTGGTTCCGCTGTGATGAGGGGTATCGCCCGTTTGCTGCGCCAATCGGCGAAACACCAACAGGTCATAGTGCGAGGTGAAGTCGTAGCGTGAGGGCAGCTGGCCGTTGAGCAAGTCCGCGACATGCAGGTCCACCAGACTTTGCCCCGTCAGTTGCTGAAGGCTGGTTTGGATGGCGGGCAAGTGGCGCTCGAAATGCGAACGGGAAAAAGCCAGCCAGAGGAAGCCTTGCTCGGGTAAGGCCTGGGGCTGCGGGGTTTCGGCGCTCAGCTCAGGCCAAGCCTGCACCAGGTTGCCGGTGACGCTGAAGACCCGCAAGCCGGGCACGTCTGCAGGGCTGTGGGCGTCTTTCAATGGGCGGCGATCCACCGTGCAGCGTCGCGGGCAAAGTAAGTCAGTACGCCATCTGCGCCGGCCCGTTTGAAGGCCAGCAGGCTTTCCATCATGACCAGGTCGTGGTCCAGCCAGCCGTTTTGCGCTGCGGCCTTGAGCATGGCGTATTCGCCTGACACTTGGTAGGCAAAGGTGGGCACCTTGAATTCGTCTTTGACGCGGCGCACGATGTCCAGGTACGGCATGCCGGGTTTGACCATGACCATGTCGGCACCTTCGGCCAGGTCCATGGCGACTTCGCGCAGGGCTTCGTCGGTGTTGCCGGGGTCCATCTGGTAGACCTTTTTGTTGCTCTTGCCCAGGTTGCCGGCCGAGCCGACTGCGTCGCGGAAGGGGCCATAAAAGGCGCTGGCGTACTTGGCGCTGTAGGCCATGATGCGGGTGTGGATCAGGCCACGCGCCTCGAGCGCCTGGCGGATCGCGCCGATGCGCCCGTCCATCATGTCGCTGGGCGCGACCATGTCCACCCCGGCTTCGGCTTGGGTCAGGGCTTGCTGCACCAGCACGGCCGTGGTTTCGTCGTTCAGGATGTAGCCGGTCTCATCCAGCAGGCCGTCCTGGCCGTGGCTGGTGAAGGGGTCGAGCGCCACATCGGTCATCACGCCCAGTTCGGGAAAGCGTTTTTTCAGCTCACGCACCACGCGCGGTACCAGGCCGCCCGGGTTCATGGCTTCGCTGCCTGTGGGGTCCTTGAGGCTGGCGTCGATCACCGGGAAAAGCGCCATGACCGGGATGCCCAACTTGACGCAGTCTTCGGCCACGGGCAGCAGCAGGTCCAGACTCAGGCGCTCGACACCGGGCATGGAGCCCACGGCCTGGCGCTGGTTTTGTCCGTCCAGCACAAAGACCGGGTAGATCAGGTCGTGTGCTGTGACCCGGTGCTCGCGCACCAGATTGCGGGTGAATTCGTCACGGCGCAAGCGGCGTGGGCGGCTGGAGGGGAAGGGGGCGACGGGGTTCATGTCGAAAATTGTGCCTGAAGTCTTCTTGGATGCCAAAAGTCGCAGGGTGCGCGCAGTCGCTCAGGCGGCAGTGCGCTTCTGGTGAAATGCATGGGCGGCACCAAATGATAAAAACAACATAAATCCAAAACACATGCTTGTTATTGGTTTTGTTATTTGATAAATTCCAAATCGGGCAGCTTGCTGCCTCCCGCTTTTCCTCCCTGAGCGGGCGCCTTGATGTGTGACAGCAAAAAGGCTTCCCACCCTCGGCCCATGGCCGGGGGTTTTTTTTGCCCAGTAAATAGGCCCTTGCTCGGGCATCACTGGCTACACTTAAAGCATGCTCTGGATCAAAGCCCTTCACATTGTTTTCATTGCCAGCTGGTTTGCCGGCTTGTTTTATTTGCCACGCATTTACGTCAACCTGGCCATGGTGCCAGCCGACTCGGCCGCCGAGCGCGATCGCCTGCTATTGATGGCACGAAAGCTCTACCGTTTTATGACCATCCTGGCCGTTCCGGCCTTGGCGCTGGGCCTGTGGCTTTGGCTTTACTACGGGATTGGCCTGGGGTCGGGCCAGGGTTGGATGCATGCCAAGCTGTTGATCGTGCTGGCTTTGTTGGGTTACCACCACAGTTGTGGCGCGTTGTTGCGCCAATTTGAAAGCGGCCAGATGCAGCGCAGCCATGTCTGGTTCCGCTGGTTCAACGAAGCGCCGGTGCTGATGATGCTGCTGGCGGTCATTTTGGTGGTGGTCAAGCCTTTTTAAAGGCTGACCAGTCAGGCTTATGCGCAAGCCCACCTGGCGCAAAACAACCGCCTGGCCTTTGTTTTGGCTGTATGCGGTCCTGATCGTCTACGCCAGCCTCTACCCCTTCGACAATTGGCGCTTTCAGGGCCTGGTCTCTTGGGCATTCCTGACCGCACCCTGGCCACGCTACTGGACTGGGTTTGACGTTTTTTCCAATGTGCTGGGCTACGCCCCCTTAGGCTTTTTGCTGGCGCTGGCCGTGCACCGCAGCCGCCGACAATGGCCTGCCGTCACCATGGCGGCTTTGGTCGCCGCTGCCTTGTCGCTGATGATGGAGTCGCTGCAGATGTTTTTACCGGTGCGGGTGCCTTCCAACCTCGATTGGGTGCTCAACGTGGGGGGCGCCTGTGCAGGTGCCCTGGCGGCCCGGGGACTGGCTTGGGCCGGATTGCTTGAGCGTTGGAGCCGTTTCAGGGACCGTTGGTTTGAAGCTGAGGCCAGTGGTGTACTCGCCTTGCTGGCCCTTTGGCCCTTGGCCTTGCTGTTTCCGGCCCCTGTCCCGTTTGGTCTAGGCCATGTGTTTGAGCGTGTGGAGACCACTTGGATCGAGTGGTTGCAGGACACGCCCTTGCTGGATTGGTGGCCTGTGCGCATGGCAGAACTCCAGCCTTTGTTGCCCCTGACCGAGACCTTGTGTGTGGCCGTCGGTTTGCTGCTGCCCTGTTTGTTGGCCTATGGCGTGGTGCGCCGCAGGCCGCAGCGCTGGGTGGTGGCCGGGGCGTGCCTGGCGGTGGGTTTGTTGTCCAGCGCCTTGTCGGCCGCTTTGACATACGGTCCCGTGCACGCGTGGGGGTGGATCAGCCCCGAGGTGGTCATGGGTTTGGTTTGGGCATTGGTGGGGGCGGCGTTGCTTTCGCTGTGTCCACCCCGCCTGTGCTGGGTGCTGGCTTTGGCGGCTTTGGTGCTGCAGTTGAGCTTGCTCAACAGCGCTTCGGCCGATGTGTATTTTTCCTTGACGCTGCAAACTTGGGAGCAGGGACGTTTTATCCGATTTCATGGACTGATTCAGTGGCTGGGTTGGTTGTGGCCCTATGTCTTGCTGGCGTACCTGATACGCCGACTGTCCTGGCCAGGCCTTTCCGGAGCTGGGTGAATCCTCACCCTCAAGCGGGGGCCTAAAATTGCTGGATGAGCACCGAAACCCCCAACCCCTATTTCAAGCGCCACATCTTTTTTTGCCTGAACGAGCGCAAAAATAACGAGGCTTGTTGCGCACAACAAAACGCCCAAGCCGCTTTTGACCATTGCAAGTCCCGTGTGAAAGAACTCGGCCTGGCCGGTCCTGGCGAAGTTCGGGTCAACAAGGCCGGCTGCCTGGACCGCTGCGCGGGCGGGCCGGTGGCCGTGGTGTACCCGGAAGGCGTTTGGTACAGCTATGTGGACCAGAGCGACATCGACGAGATCGTCGAGTCTCATTTGAAAAATGGCCAGGTGGTCCAGCGTTTGGTGACCCCCGAGCACCTGGGGCGTTGATGAACCTCATGACCCGTACGCTCAGTCTGCAAGGCCAGGCAGGTCAGATCGAAGCCTTGTTGGACGAGCCTGCTGAAGGCACGGTGCAGGGTACTGCCGTGATTGCACACCCTCACCCTTTGTTTGGCGGCACCATGCAAAACAAAGTGGTGCAGACCTTGGCACGTGCATTTGTGCAAAGTGGCTGGCGGGCCGTGCGCTTCAATTTCAGGGGCGTAGGCGCGAGCGAGGGCATCTACGATGAAGGCCAAGGTGAGGCTGCAGACATGTGCCAGGTTATCGCACAGGTGGCACCAGAGGGCCCTTTGGCACTGGCCGGGTTTTCCTTTGGCGCTTTTGTGACGAGCCATGTGGTGCAAGCCTTGGGCGATCAACGGCCGCCGCAACAACTGGTGCTGGTGGGCACGGCGGCGTCGCGTTTTGAAGTGGCCCCAGTGGCCCCTGATTTGCACGATCGCTGCCTGGTGTTGCATGGCGAGCAAGACGACACAGTGCCATTGGCCAGCGTGATGGACTGGGCCCGACCGCAATCCTTGCCCATCACAGTGATTCCCGGATGTGAACACTTCTTTCACGGACAATTGCCCCTTCTCAAATCCTTGGTGGTTCGCCATTTGAGGTCTTGATGGGTGTGTCTTGTGTTCAATCCCATTTTTTGATCCGTAGGCCGTTTGTGCCGCTCGGCTCGGGCCTTTCTAGGGTACAAACTTTCCGCATGACAAACCAGTGCATGAACGCATTTTTGAAATTTTGGATCGGTGCTTGGCTGGCGGCTATCTCTTGGTGCGTCCAGGCTCAAATGCCAGAAGCGCCCGAAATGGCGGTGAAAGCCTATTTGCTGATGGACGTGACCGCTAATCAAGTTTTGGCAGCCAAAGACCCCGATATGGCGGTGGAGCCCGCTTCGCTGACCAAGCTGATGACAGCCTATTTGGTCTTTGAGGCCTTGAAAAACCGCAAGATCGATCTTAAGCAAAGTTTGCCCGTGTCCGAGCGCGCTTGGAAGATGCCTGGATCTCGCATGTTCATCGACCCCAAAATGAAGGTTCCCGTAGAGGACTTGATCAAAGGCATGGTTGTGCAGTCGGGCAACGACGCGACAGTGGCATTGGCCGAGGGGGTGGCCGGCAGCGTCGAGCGCTTTGTGCAATTGATGAACGACCAGGCGGTCTTTTTGGGCATGCACGGCACGCTTTACAAAAACCCCGAAGGGCTGACGGCCCCTGGCCACACCACCACCGCCCGTGATTTGGCCGTGCTGGCCACGCGTTTGATGCGCGATTTCCCAGAATATGTGCCTTATTACGCCATCAAAAAGTACCGTTACGAAGGCACGCCGGCGGCCAATGACACCAATCGCAATTTGTTGCTGTTTCGCGATGCCAGTGTGGATGGCCTCAAAACCGGCCACACCCAGACTGCTGGTTATTGCTTGGTGGCATCGGCCAAGCGCGAGCTGCCCAATGTGGGCACCCGACGCTTGCTGAGCGTGGTGCTGGGGGCCGAAAGTGAAAATGCCCGTGCCAATGAGACCCAGAAGCTACTCAACTGGGGTTATGCAGCCTTTGATGCGGTGAAGCTCTTTGACGCCAATCAGGCGGTGGTCACGCCACCGGTTTGGAAAGGTAAACAGCCGATGCTCAAGCTTGGCACAGTGCGCCCCTTGGTGGTGGCCATCCCCGCAGGCAGCGCTGCGCAACTCAAAACCCAGGTGGTACGACCTGACCCTTTGGTCGCGCCTTTTGCCAAAGGGCAGGCTGTGGGTAGCCTGAAGGTATTGCAGGGTGAAAAAGCCTTGTTTGAGGTGCCTTTGCAGGTGCTAGAGCCGGTCGAACAAGCCGGCGTTCTGGGGCGTGCCTGGGACGCGGTGAGGCTTTGGATTAAATGATGTACTGAAACAGCCAGCGCCCGCCGAAGCCGCTAAATTGTGGATAACTTGCCACTCTTTCCCCATGCGGTTATACTGGCGGGCTTTTCCGCTTTTGGGGCGGGGAAGTTTCTTTTGTCAAAATTCAACGTTTAGGGACGTTACAAACAATGCCAACCATCAATCAATTGGTGCGTCAGGGGCGCGAGGTCGAAACGATCAAGTCCAAAAGCCCTGCGATGCAAAACTCTCCACAGCGTCGTGGTGTCTGCACACGTGTGTACACCACAACGCCAAAAAAGCCTAACTCGGCGCTGCGTAAAGTGGCCAAAGTTCGCTTGACCAACGGTTTTGAAGTCATTTCGTACATCGGCGGTGAAGGCCATAACCTGCAGGAACATTCAGTGGTTCTGGTGCGCGGTGGTCGTGTCAAGGATTTGCCTGGTGTGCGTTACCACATCGTCCGCGGTTCTTTGGACTTGC
>CAJBLW010000516.1 GCA_903953985.1 uncultured Burkholderiales bacterium | reverse complement strand
TCAAAGCCCTGCCATCGCGACGCCCGGTGCAGCTTCGACCACTGCGCCTGCGGCAGCTGCGACCGATCTGGGCCAGGTGGAAATCCGCAGCAACCGCAACAGCGACACCGAGGTGCGCCGCGAATCTTCGGCCTCCAAAATTGTCATTGGCCGCGAAGAAATCGAAAAACAAGGCGATTCAACCTTGGGTGAGGTACTCAAGCGGTTGCCTGGTGTCACGGTGCAGGGCGCACCTGGCCGTGGTGGCTCTATCCGCATGCGGGGCTTGGGCGGGGGTTACACCCAGATCCTGCTCGACGGCGAGCGTGTGCCGCCAGGCTTTTCCATCGATTCACTCACGCCCGAGCAGGTCGAAAAAATCGAAATCATGCGTGCCCCTACGGCCGAGACCGGGGCGCGGGCCATCGCAGGCACCATCAACATCGTTTTGCGCGAGGGTCAAAAAGCCAACCCCGACGACCTCAAAATCACCCGCAGCCAGGAGCACGGCGAGGGCTCGACCATGCTCAGCTGGGTGCACAACCTCAAGACGCAGCCCCTGAACGGCACCGTGACGCTGTCCCTGATGGACCAGTACCGGCCAGACGAAAGCACATCGGTCATCACGTCCGATCCGGGCGTTGACCGCATCCGCTTCAACGAATCGGTGGGGCACCGCAAAGCCCTGCATGGAAATGCCCGCTTGCAGTGGAAAGGCGAGCAGGGCCGCACCCTCACGCTCACGCCTTTTGTGGTGTATTCGGATTACGTGAGCCCCGGCCAAGTGCAGATTCGTGAAACAGAGGGCGGCTTGCGGTCTGACAGCGCCCAGACACTGAGCCAAAGCATTTTTGCCATGGCCCGGCTTAACGGTCAATGGGCGCAGCGCCTGTCGGCCGATGACCGGCTTGAAGTGCGCTTTGGCCTGGGCCAGTCAAAGTACGACTTTCGCCTGGACCAGACGGGCGCGGCCGATGTGCTGCTGTTCAATGGCTTTGAAACGCAAAACTTTGTCGACCGCACGGGCAGCCTGAACGGCAAATGGACCCGTGCCATGGACAACGGCCATCAGATCGTGAGCGGCCTGGAGTTCGAAGGTGTGCGCCGGGTGGAACAGGCCAATGCTGCCGTGGACGAGGACGGTGGCGATATCCGGGCCCGCACCATGCGCTGGGCCGCTTATGCGCAAGACGAATTCAAGATCAACGCCAACTGGTCGGCCTACACCGGCTTGCGCTACGAATCTATCTTGACAGAAGGCACGAGCGAGCAAGGGCTCAAGTCCAATACCAGCTCGGTCTGGACGCCATTGCTGCACGCGCTTTGGAAGCCAGACCCGGCCAAGCGCGACCAGGTGCGCATGAGCCTGACACGCAGCTACAAAACCCCCACGCTCTACAACCTGGTGGCCAGGCCCGTGCCTTCGCGCGAGGCGAACAGCCCGACCCGCCCCGACCGTGTGGGCAACCCCGACTTGAGGCCCGAAATGGCCACCGGCATTGATGTGGCTTTTGAGCGTTACCTGGCCGGCGGCGGCGTGCTCAGTGCCAACGTGTTTCACCGCCAGATCACCGACCTGATCCGCTACACCGTGGCCCAGCAAAGCAGCCCCTCTTGGGCGCCTGGCCAAGACCGCTGGGTGTCATCGCCCATCAACCTGGGTGACGCCACCACGCAAGGCATTGAGCTTGAAGCCAAGTTCCGCCTGGACCAATTACGGCCAGGCGCCTTGCCGGTGGACATCCGCAGCAACCTGAGCCTGTTCAGCTCACGGGTCAAGTTGGTGCCTGGCCCTGACAACCGACTGGATCAGCAGCCCGGCATGACGGCCAACCTGGGGGCTGATTACCGCGTGCGCAGCATCCCGCTCACGGTGGGTGGCAACCTCAATTGGAACCCCGACTATGACACCCGTCGCAGCGAGCAGCAGTGGGCCTATCAGGGCGCCAAACGCGTGCTCGACTTGTATGGTCAATGGCGCTTTTCCCCCGCCACCGCCTTGCGCCTGACGGTGAGCAACTTCACCTCCCGCGATTACCTGACCTCGTCCACCTACAGCGGCAACGGCGTGAGCGAAACCTCCCGCAATACCTCGCCAAGCTGGCGCAATGTCCAGTTGCGCTTGGAGATGAAAATCTGACGCTTCTTGTGCCAAGATGGTGGTCCAAGAACAATCCCCAACTGGAGAAAAAAATGCCCAAAAAAGACGGCGCCTGGCATGACAGCATGTACAACAACCGGGGCTTGGTGCCCGACTTTGCGGACCACTTTGCCCATTGGCAAAATGCCTCGGCGCAAGCACGCGTGCGCCTGAAGGGCCAGCTGGACCTGCCCTACGGCGACGGCCCGGGTGAGACCCTGGACATTTTTCCGGCCGCGCAGCCGAACGCCCCGGTGGTGATCTTCATCCACGGCGGTTATTGGCGCAGCCTCGACAAATCAGACCACTCTTTTGTGGCCCCGGCCCTGCACGACTTGGGGGCCTGCGTGGTGGTGGTTAATTACGCGCTGTGCCCCGGCACGCCCGAGCAGCCCATCACCATCCCCGACATTGCCTTGCAAATGGCCAAGGCCACGGCCTGGGTGGGTCGGCACATTGCCGAGCACGGCGGTGACCGGAACAACATCACCTCCATCGGCCACTCGGCGGGCGGTCACCTGGCGGCCATGCTGCTGGGCTGCGACTGGAAAAAACTGGGCCGTGATTTGCCCGCTGGCCTGGTGCGCAAAGCCCTGTCCATCTCGGGCCTGTTTGACCTGGAGCCGCTGCGCAAAACACCGTTTCTTCAGGGAGACTTGCGCCTCACTCCCGCGCATGTGCGCCTGTGCAGCCCGGCCAAATGGCAGCGCCCGCGCCAAGGCGTGCTGTACACCGTGGCTGGGGGTGACGAGAGCCCCGAATTTTTGCGGCATAACCGCTTGATCCATCAAGCCTGGGGCCCCAAAACCGTGCCCGTGTGCGAAGACTTGGCTGGTCTTAACCACTTCAGCATCGTGACCGACCTGACCCGGGAGGGCACGCGTTTGCATGCGCTGGCGCAGCAGCTGATCGCTGCTTAAAACAAAAAAGCCCCAGCGGCATGACCGCTGGGGCTTGGTTTTTTAGGCCCTTATTTCAGCCCCGTCCATGCGGGGCTTTTTTGTCAGTCCAATTTGATGTTGGCGGTCTTGATGGCCTGGGTCCAGTCCGTGATTTCTCGGTCCAACAGTTTGGTCATGTCGGCCGGGGCGAGAAAGCGCACCTCAATGCCCGCTTGGTCGGCCCGCTGCTTGCTCTCGGGCAGGTCCAGGCTGCGCTTGACGGCATCGGCCAGTTGGTTGATGGTGGCCGCAGGCGTGCCCGCTGGGGCATAAAGAGCCACCCATGCTTCCAAGTCAATGTTGGGGTAACCCGCTTCGGCCATGGTCGGCACTTGTGGCATGCCGGGGTGGCGTTTTTTGCCGGTCACGGCCAGCGCCTTGAGTTTGCCCGCCTGGATGTGCTGCATCACCGAGGGCGGTGTGGTCATGAACACCTGCACTTGGCCCCCCAACACGTCGGCAATGGCCTGGCCCGAACCCTTGTAGGGCACATGCACCAAATCCACGGCGGTTTGTTGCTTGAAGATTTCGGTGCCGATGTGCGAGACCGAGCCATTGCCTTGCGAGGCATAGTTCAGCTTGCCCGGGTTTTGCTTCAAATACGCGATGAATTCCCGCATGTTGTTGGCAGGTACCGAGGGGTGCACCGCCACCACGTTGGTGGCCACGGTGATCAAGCCCACGGGCGTCAAATCTTTCAACTCCCATGGCAGTTTGCTCATGAGGATGGGGTTGGCAATGTGGTAACCCGAGTACGACACCAACAAAGTATGGCCATCTTTGGCGCTGCGGGCCACTTGCTGGTAAGCCAAGTTGCCGCTGGCGCCGCCTTTGTTGTCGATCACGATCGACTGGCCAATCAATCGGCCCAAAGGCTCTGAGATCAAGCGGGCCGAGGTGTCGACCAAGCCGCCTGGCGGCACGGGCACCACCAGCGTGATCGGCTTGCTGGGAAAGGCCTGGGCCATCAAGGCCATGGGCACGCACAGGCTGGCTAAAGCCAGCAGTTTGGATATTTGGCGACGTGTGGTCATGTTGGTCTCTCTAATTTTGGGGTTAAGTCATCAACGCATGCCAATTTTGGCGTCGCTGAAAATGTTTTTGGCTTCGCGGGGCAAGCTGCGCCAGTACTGGTGTTGTGCGTCAACAGTGCCGTCCAATGCCACAGCTGCTTCCCAGCCCCAGCGCGGCTTGTACATGAAAGATCTTGCCAGCGCCACCAGGTCGGCATCGCCGCGTTGCAGCACGGCCTCGGCCTGGGCGGGCTCGGTGATCAGACCGACGGCAATGGTGGTCAGGGCCGATGCAGCTTTGACAGCTTTGGCCAAATGCACTTGGTACTCCGTTCCCAAGGCGATTTTTTGCAAGGGCGAAACGCCACCCGATGAGATGTGAACAAACTGCGCCCCGGCTTGCTTGATCTGGATGGCCAGTTCGGCGGTTTCCTCGACCGTCCAGCCGCCGTCCACCCAGTCGGTGCCCGAAATGCGCATGCCCAGCGTGCCGTCAAAGACTTCGCGCACGGCCTTGAACACCTCCACCGGAAAGCGGATGCGGTTCTCAAATGAGCCGCCATACGCGTCGGTGCGCTGGTTGGACAAAGGCGACAAAAACTGATGCAACAAATAACCGTGTGCGGCGTGCACTTCTAACGCCTCAATGCCCAGTGCTTGGCTGCGCCGAGCGGTGTTGACGAAATCGGCCTTGATTTGTGCGATGTCGGTCAGCGTCAGTTCGGTGGGCGCAGCCTCTTGCGGCAAGTGGGGCAGGGCGCTGGGCGCCACAGGCTGCCAGCCACCATCGGCTGGGGCAATCAGCATGCCGCCGTCCCAGGGGCAAGCGCTCGAAGCCTTGCGGCCAGCGTGACCGATTTGAATGCACACGGGCATCGCGGGCGCCAAGCGGCGGGCGCGTTCCAGTTTGTCGGCCAGGGCCGCCTGGGTCGCGTCGTCCCACAGGCCCAAGCAGCCGGGGCTGATTCGGCCCACGGCCGATATGGCGGTGGCCTCGATGGTGAACAGACCTGCGCCGCTGTTGAGCAGGTTGGTCCAGTGCGTCAGATGCCAGTCGCTGGCTTGCCCGTCAACGGCCGAGTACTGGCACATGGGCGCGATCACGATGCGGTTGGGCAAGGTGAGGGGTCCAGAGGGGGCGTTGAAGGTGAAGGGGGTAAACAGCAGGCTCATAGGGTTTGATGTCGTCGAATGTTGAGGCTTTAAGCACAATTGCCGGTGAATGTGGCATCTTATGGAAAACCAAGCCGTTGCTTATCCGTTGGGTGACAGTAAAAATCTGACCCCCCCGGACTTGATCAATGGACTAGTCACTCCGGACTTGATCCGGGGTCCATGTCTTGTTTTTTAAATATCACGAAAGGCCTAGCAGAGATGAACCCCGGGTCTAAGCCCGGGATGACAAAGAAATTTAGACATCAACGGCCCTGATCAATGGGCAAAAGAGTGGTTTGAGCAGCTGCAAAATCATCCCACCCCACCCACTCGCTGGGCAGAGGCGACGCCAAACGCAGGCGCTGCCCGCTGACAGGATGGGGCAATTCCAGCCTTTCCGCATGCAACCACAGCCGCTGCAGCCCAATCATTTCGGCCACAGCCCGGTTGAGTGGCCCTTTGCCATGCGTGGCGTCGCCAATGATGGGGTGGGCGATGTGCTTCATGTGGCGGCGCAGCTGGTGGCGACGGCCTGTCAGGGGCTGCAGGGCCACTTCAGCGCAGCGGGTGCTGGCAAAACCTTGTTGGGGCAGGGGCAGCTCGAAGCAGCGCAGGGTGGCATAGCGGCTTTGGGCCGGCTGCACCTCCAGGCGCTCGGTGCGCATGTCGTCGGGCATGCGCCTCAAGGGGTGGTCGATCAGGCCGCTGTCTGGCGTCCAGCCACGCACAATGGCACGGTAGGTTTTTTGCAAGCCTTCGCCGCTTTCAAAGGCCTGTCCCAATGTGCGCGCCGTGTCTGCATCCAGCGCAAACAACAGCACGCCGCTGGTGCCCTTGTCCAGCCGGTGCACGGGCCAGACGTGTTGACCGATCTGGTCGCGCAGAGTTTGCAACACAAAGCGGGTTTCACCCTTGTCCAGCGGGGTGCGATGCACCAGCCAGCCCGCGGGCTTGTGCACGATGGCGAGATAATCGTCCAGGTAAAGGATGTCGAGCATGTTGTTCTTATTGTCACCCGCCAAATCTCTGGACTACGAAACCCCTGCCACAGGTGTGCCCCACACGCTGCCCCAGTTCGTTCCGCAATCGCAAGCCCTCATTGAGGTGCTGCGCCAAAAGTCGCCCCAGCAAATCGCCGAGTTGATGGACCTGTCGGACGCGCTGTCGGCCCTGAACGTGGCTCGCTACGAGGCCTGGACCCCCAAGTTCACCGCCAAGAATGCCAAGCAAGCCGTGCTGGCTTTTAATGGCGATGTGTACGAAGGCCTGGACGCCAAGACCCTGTCCGCGCAAGACCTGGACTGGGCGCAAAACCATGTGGGCATTTTGAGCGGCTTGTACGGCGTGCTGCGCCCGCTGGACTGGATGCAGCCCTACCGCCTGGAAATGGGCACCACACTGCCAACCGACAAGGGCAGCAACCTGTACAAATTTTGGGGGCCGCAAATTGCCGACTACCTGAACGCCCAGCTGGCCAAAGACACAACCCCGGTCATCGTCAACCTGGCTTCGCAGGAATACTTCAAGTCGGTCGACCGCAAAACCCTCAAGGCCCGCGTCATCGAATGCGTGTTCGAAGACTTCAAGGGTGGCAAATACAAAATCATCAGCTTCAACGCCAAACGGGCGCGGGGCCTGATGGCGCGGTTCGCCATTCAGAACAAGATCACCCACCCTGAAGGCTTGCTGGGCTTTGACCTGGAAGGCTACGCCTACGACCCGCAAGTGTCCGAGCCCGACCGTTTGGTGTTCCGCAGAAAAGTGCAAGCATGAACTCCCCAGAACACAGCCCTGAACAGTCCCAACTGGGCAAGTCCAGCGCTTATGTGGACCAGTACGACGCCAGCCTGCTGTTCCCCATTCCCCGCGCCACCAAACGCGCCGAAATCGGCGTCACTGGGCAGCCCGTGTTTTTTGGGGCAGACCTGTGGACGGCGTTCGAGCTGTCCTGGCTCAACACCAAAGGCAAACCGCAAGTGGCGCTGGCCCACATCACCGTGCCAGCCGAAAGCACACACATTGTGGAGAGCAAGTCCTTCAAGCTGTACCTCAACAGCTTCAATAACACGCAGCTGGACAGCGCCGACGTGGTGCGCGAAATGATTCGCCGCGACATCAGCGCGGCCATCTGGCACGGTGGCGCGATGCAAGCCAGCGTGGGCGTGAAGCTGTTGCTTCAGGAGCAATTTGACACCGAGCCCGTGCACGAGCTCGACGGCCTGAACCTGGACCGCATGGACATTGAGTGCAGCCGCTACCAGCCCGCGCCCGACTTGCTGACGGCCAAACAAGACGAGCAGCCGGTCACCGAAACGCTGGTGAGCCACCTGCTTAAAAGCAATTGCCTGGTCACTGGCCAGCCCGACTGGGGCAGTGTGCAAATCACCTACAGCGGCCCGCAGATCGAGCAAGCGGGTTTGCTGCAATACATCGTGAGTTTTCGCAACCACAACGAGTTTCATGAGCAATGCGTTGAGCGCATCTTCATGGACATCTGGACACGCTGCAAACCGACCAAGCTGACGGTGTACGCCCGCTACACCCGCCGCGGCGGCCTGGACATCAACCCCTGGCGCACCAGTGCACCGGGCGCATTGCCACCCAATGTGCGCACGGCGCGGCAGTGAACCCCTTCACTGCGTTCCCCAACATGACCCCCACCACCCGCCGCGTTCTCCAGGCCCTTTTGTACGAGGCCATGGCCATCGCCGTGGTCGGGCCCGTGTTGAGCTTGGCTTTTAACAAGTCGCCCGCCTCCACATTGGGCCTGGCGGTTGTGTTGTCGAGCATTGCACTGACGTGGAATTACGCCTTCAACTGGCTCTTTGAGCGCTGGGAGTTGCGCCAATCGGTGCGTGGCCGATCCTTTGTCAGGCGGCTGGCCCACGGGGCTGGTTTTGAAGGCGGCTTGGTCATCATTCTTTTGCCCGTCATGTCGCTGTGGCTGTACATTTCGCCCACCGCTGCCTTGGTGGCCAACTTGGGCCTGCTGGCGTTCTTTTTCTTTTATGCCATCGCGTTCACTTGGTGCTTTGACCGGGTCTTTGGGTTGCCCGCATCTGCGCAGGCGGGCGATTAAAACCGGGCTGCTCTTGTTGGCTGCGGCCAGAAAAGCCCAAGCGGTTTTGCCTTCTTACTCCGCGAACACTTCCTGCAGCGTGGTGAGTGCGGCCTTCAATGTCTTGGCAGACACAGCGCCTAGCCGCTTGACCAATCGCGCCTGATCAATCGTCCGAAGCTGATCCAGCACGATCAGCCCCTTGGTTCCAGCATGGGTGACAGGCACCCGAAACGGCGCTGCAAACCCCTTCGAGGACATGGGCGCCACCATCACGGTGCCCAGGTGGTCATTCAACTCTGCCGGGGACACCACGACGCAGGGCCGCGACTTCTTGATTTCGCTGCCCACGGTCGGGTCCAGGTTCACCAGCCAAATGTCGCCGCGCTTCACCAGCCCAACTCCTCATCGTCCAAGTTGCCGAACTCACCCATCAAAAGCGCATCTTCGCCCTTGGCGGATACGGCTGCAGCAGCCGTTGCCCAGCCAGCACGCACGGACTTGGCAGGCTTGCGCAAGACGATGGTGCCGTTCTCTACTTCGATGATGGCGGTTGCCTGGCCGTCCAACCCGACTTGGGCCAGAAACGGCTTGGGCAACACCACGCCTTTGCTGTTCCCGATGTTCCGAATTGCAATTTCCATGATAATCCTCCGGTTGCAACAATGTTAATCCATGCTTAGTGGATGGGCAATGCCCAAAGTTGTAACAATGTGACCACATCATTGTGACGAAAAAGTCCCTGCACCTTTGGCCGACCTAGACCCCACCCCCACCCCCCCTTGCGCTGCTGCACATGATGTCCAACATGAGTTGCGCCATGTGCGCGCACTCATGCAGCTGGAGCAACAGGAAGACCAGGCGCAGTTCAAGCTCAAAAACGCCAGTGCCAGTATCAAAGAGCGCCGTCGGCGTGGCCTGACCTGGTACCCCGTCACCATCACCCAAGAAGACATTGGTTTTGGCGGCAAGGTGGTGCTGGAGCTGGATCGCCCTGCGCATCGGCAAGACCTGCATTTGTTTCAGGTGGGAGCGGCTGCTGCGCTGTTCAGCAGTGCGCCCGGCTACTCGGGGCCAGACAGGCCTGTGGTCAGCGGCGTGGTGACCCGCGTGCGGCGCAACAAGCTGTTGCTCGCCACCACCCGAGAAGCGCTGCCCGATTGGGTGCTGGACGGCAGCACCCAAAACGGAAGCATCCTCAACGGCAGCACGCTCGGCATTGACCTGACCTTTGACGAGGTGAGCTACCGCGAGATGAACCAGGCCCTGAGCGCGGTCATGGCCGCGCACGGCAACCGCTTGGCCGAACTGCGCGACGTGCTGCTGGGTGCTAAGGCAGCCCGATTTCGCGAGCCCCAAGCCGACGACCTGTTTTACCCCAGTGCGCTCAACGACTCGCAGCTGGCAGCGGTGCGCCATGTGGTCACCGCGCAAGACGTGGCCATCATCCATGGCCCGCCCGGCACGGGCAAAACCACCACGCTGGTGCAAGCTATTTTGGAAACCATTCGGCGCGAACGGCGCGTGCTGGTGTGCGCCCCCTCGAATACCGCCGTAGACCTGCTGACCGAAAAGCTGGCCGAGCGCGGTGTCAACGTCATCCGCCTGGGCAACCCCAGCCGTGTGTCGGACCTGCTGCTCAAGCACACGCTGGATGCCGGGGTGATGGCCCACGCCAGCTACGCCAAGATGCACGCGATGCGCCAAACCGCCGAGCAGCACCGCGAGACGGCCAGCGAACGCGTTCGCAACTTTGGTTTTGAGGAGCGACAGCGCCGCCAATGGCTGAAGGATGAAGCGCGCACGCTGCGCCAAGCCGCCGACGATTTGGAGCGCTTCATGACCGAGGACGTGCTCGAATCGGTGCAGGTCATCACCTGCACGCTGGTGGGCGCCAGCCACCGCCACATTCGCCACCTGGGCTTTGAGACCGTCTTCATCGACGAAGCCGCCCAGGCCTTGGAGCCGGGTTGCTGGATTCCCATCGCCAAGGGCCAGCGACTGGTGTTGGCGGGTGACCACCACCAGCTGCCACCCACCGTGAAAAGCGAAAAAGCCGCCCGCGAAGGCCTGCGCGAAACCCTGATTGAAAAATGCATCCAGCGCCAACCCAACACAGCCCGCATGCTCACCACGCAATACCGCATGCACGAGCAGATCATGGGCTTCAGCTCCGAGAAGTTTTATGGCGGCCAACTGG
>CAJBLW010000515.1 GCA_903953985.1 uncultured Burkholderiales bacterium | reverse complement strand
CGGCCATGCTGAGCAAAGCGCGGTCTTTGTACAGGCTGTAAGCGCCAGCCCCAATCAGCGTGGGGATGGCCAGGTAAAAAGAAAAGTCGGTCGCCGCCTTGCGCGACATGCCCAGCAGCATGCCGCCGATGATGGTCGCGCCGCTGCGGCTGGTGCCCGGAATCATGGCCAGGCACTGCACCAAACCCACCTTCAGGGCGTCTTGCCATCCCATGTCTTCCACCTCGCCAATTCGCACAGCGACGGCCTGCCTGCGCTCGGCCCACAAAATAATAAAACCGCCAATGATGAAGGTGGTGGCCACCACGGCTGGCGTGAACAGGTTCGCCTTGATGGCCTTGCCAAACATCAGCCCCAAGATCACGGCAGGCACAAAGGCGATGAACACGTTCAAGGCAAAACGCTGGGCATCTGCGCTGCGCGGCAAGGCGCGCACCGTGCTGCTGATCTTTTGCCAATACACAATGATCACCGCCAAAATCGCGCCCGTCTGGATGGCGATGTCAAACACCTTGGCCTTGTCATCGTCAAAGCCCAGCAAAGCCCCCGCCAAAATCAAATGCCCGGTGGACGAGATCGGCAAGAACTCGGTCAAACCCTCGACCACGCCCATCACGGCGGCTTTCAGCAACAAGACCAGATCCACAAAAACTCCTCAAAATCAGGCTGAATTATCGCTGCTGGACAAGGCACCAAAATCAACGGTTGAATAACGCCTTACCAAGCTGTGTCACAGTGCTGTCCAAACAAAAAATTTCCGTCATCACCATGCAACTGACACACACCATCGCCGTGCACATGACCTTGGCCCTGAGCGCCACAGCCTTGGGGCCTTGGGCACTTTGGGCCCGCATGGGCCGCGTCACACGACCGCGACTTCACCGGGCATTGGGCTACGCCTGGGTCACCTGCATGCTGGGCGCCGCACTCTCGGGTTTGTTCATCCGGGACTTCAATCTGCCCAATATCTGGGGCTACACCCCGATTCACCTGCTCATTCCTCTGACCTTGGTCAGTCTTTACCGGGCGTTTCGCTATCTGGCTGATGGCAACATTGCTGGTCATCGGCAAACCATGCAGTGGCTTTATGGCATGGCGTGTGTGGTCACAGGTGCATTCACCTTATTGCCTGGACGTTTGTTGGGCCAATGGCTTTGGTCTGGCGCTGCGGGTTAAAGCATGCCCACGCCCTCGATACACACAACTGCCCGCTTTGGCGCCTTGGCCATTACCGCCGTGTGGCTGGCAGTAGCTGGGGTTTTGTATCTGGTGTTTGACCGTGTCGAGCAAAACCGCCAGGCCAGCCTCAAGCCCTATGCGCTCAGCTCGGGCGAGTTGGTCATTCCTCGCCAGCGCGACGGGCATTTTCATGTGGAGGGCGAAGTCAACCGCCAGCCCGTGCGCTTTTTGGTGGACACCGGGGCCAGCCATGTGAGCGTGAGCGAAGCACTGGCCACACAAGCAGGGCTGCCTGCGGGCCAAAGCATCACCTTGCACACCGCCAACGGTCAGCGCCCCGGCCAGCTGGTGCGCAGCGTGCCAGTCCGTGCGGGTCACTTGGTGCTCAACGACACCAGTGTCACCGTGGGCCTGAGCGGCTTGCAGCCCACCCAAGCCCTGCTGGGTCAAGCCTTCCTCAAACACTTTGACGTGGAAATCCGACGCGACGAGATGGTGCTGCGCCAGAGGCACTGAACCAGTGGCTTCGCCCTTGCAGGGCAGCATCTTCAGCCCCTGCGCCCACCTGGCCCACTGCGGCCGCTCAGTGCCGCCAGTGATCGCGATGCCCTCGCCCATCGTGACCCCGGTCCCGCTCGTCCTCGCGGTCATGACGGCGCTCATGACCACGTTGCCCACGGTCATGCCCGTGGCCCCAAATTTGCGCTGGGGGGTGACCCCAAGGCACATGAGCCCGGGGCACGTACACCACACGCGGCGGGGGTGGCGGGGCATAAATCACACGGGGTGGCGGTGGTGGGGCATAAATGACACGGGGCGGCGGGTCGTAATAGACCGAACCAGGCATCCCCACCTGGCTGTAAACCGGGAAATGGCCGATGCGCGAATGCACCGACACCGACGGCTCGACCACCACGGGATGGGCACAACCGACTTGCACCAAGCCCAGACCCAGCATGCCGAGCAAGGCCAGGGATCTTGAAAACGATGAATTGAACTGAAAAGGCATGACAAAGTTCCTTTGTTGGCGTTGGCTTTTCTTGAAAGCAGGCTCCCTGCGTCTATAGCGCGCCAGCCCAGCTTTCGGTGCACCGCCAACGCTTTACATTGGTTTCCAGTCGTAACGTCGCTGACGCTGGCAGACCCGCGCCAGCCCCTAAAATCAGACGCTATGACTTCCCCCACACCAGACACCAGCGCCGACCACAAAGTCAGCAACTTCCTGCGCCAAATCATCGAAAAAGACCTCGAACTTGGCACCTACGCCAGCCGCCGCTGGGCTGGCAGCCCGGGCGACGCCGCGCATCACGCCGCTGGCCAGAGTGACCCGGCCAAGATCCGCACCCGCTTTCCGCCCGAGCCCAACGGCTATTTGCATGTGGGCCACGCCAAAAGCATCTGCATCAACTTCGGGCTGGCCAAGGAATACGGTGGCGTGTGCCACCTGCGCTTTGACGACACAAACCCCGAAAAAGAAGACACCGAATACGTCAACAGCATCGTCGACGCCGTGAAGTGGCTGGGTTTTGACTGGGCCCAGTTGGGCCAGGCCGCAGGTTCTACCGCACCCTACCAAGCCAGCGACTACTTCGACTTCATGTACCGCGCAGCCGAAGCCTTGATTGAAGCCGGCCACGCCTATGTGGACGAGCAAAGCGCCGAAGACATGCGCGCCAACCGGGGCGACTTTGGCAAACCCGGTGTGGACAGCCCATTTCGAACCCGCTCAGTGGCCGAGAACCTGGCGCGCTTCAGGGAAATGCGCGATGCCAAGCTGGCCGACGGCGCCGCCGTGCTGCGCGCCAAGATCGACATGGCCTCGCCCAACCTCAACCTGCGCGACCCGGCCATCTACCGCATCCGCCGCGCCACGCACCACCACACCGGCGACAAATGGTGCATCTACCCGATGTACACCTTTGCCCACCCGATTGAAGACGCGCTGGAACAAATCACCCACAGCATTTGCACGCTGGAGTTTGAAGACCAACGGCCCTTTT
>CAJBLW010000514.1 GCA_903953985.1 uncultured Burkholderiales bacterium | reverse complement strand
TCCCAAGACCAGCATGGCCGGATGCAAGCCCGTACCCCACGCCAAGGTCAAGCCAAACAGCACGGACGCGCCCATCATCCACACCGAGACCCAGGCCACCGAGGCCAGCCAGCGGGGGGCCGTTTTGACGAATTCGCGCCGAAACCGGATGCCCAGGCTCACACCGATGACCAACTGTGCAACGTTGGACAGTGCGTTGGGCACCGCAGACCACTCCCAACCCGACAGGGTCAACGCCATTGAGGCCAGCAGTGAGCCCATGAACCATGGGTTGGTGCGGCCCAGCTTGAGCATCACCCAGCCGCCGGCGGCCGTCACCAAGCCCAACCAGAGCAAACCCGGCCATTGCGCCAAGCGCGGGCCAGGCAACAAAGAGGCATCCACCGTCAAACCCCACTGGTGTTGTGCCCACTGCATGCCAAAAGGCACGGCAATGACGACCATCACCAGGCGCATGCTGTGCGCTGCCGCTACCAGTTCGGTGCGTGCCCCATAGCGTTCGGCCAGCAGCGTCATCTCGGACGCCCCGCCAATCGAGCCAGAAAAATACGTGGTGGCAAACAGGGCGCGGGGTGAGAGGTGCGCCAACTCTGCACCATGCTGGCGCTGCAACCACAGGCCAAACAAGGCCCCCAGGGCCAGCGCCCACACCACGGCCAGCGCAATGGCCCACCACTGCGCCAACACCAAGGCGCTGACCTGGGGCGTGAAATACAGGCCCAGCGCGGCCCCGATGACCCATTGACCGCTGTTGCGCAAAAGGTTTGCACTGTGCGTGGGGGCACCCGCCATGGAAGCCAGGGCGGTGACCAGCAAAGGCCCCAGCATCCAGGGAATGGGTGTGCCCCACCAGACACACAGCTCGGCCCCAAGCCAAGCGGCGACCAGAGTGCCCAAGGTGCGCTGCCAGAACTTCAAGCGTGCACCCCGGCACCGATGGCCCAATGCATCAGGCGTGACGGCGGATGCTGTCAGCCACCGTCTGCACGATCTGGTCGATGTGCGCGTCTTCCACGATGTATGGTGGGCAAATGACGATGTTTTCGCCTGCCGGACGCACCCACACACCGTGGTGGAAGCAGTCCATAAAGATGTTGTAAGCCCGCTTGCCAGGTGCGCCCGCGATGCTGGCCAAATCAACGGCCCCGGCCAAACCCAAGGTGCGGATGCCGATCACATTGGGCAAGCCCTTCATGGCGCTGTGCATCGCGTCGCCCAGCTTCTTGCCTTGCTGGCCCGCACGGGCAAACAGGTTTTCTTCCTTCATCAAATCCAACGTGGCAATGGCCGCCGCACAGGCCACGGGGTGGCCCGAATAGGTATAGCCGTGGAAAAACTCGATGGCGTGGTCTGGCGCGTTGGCGTTCATCATCGCGTCGTAGATGAAGTCGCGGCAGATCACGCCGCCCAGCGGGATGACGCCATTGGTCACCGCCTTGGCAAAGTTCAGCATGTCGGGCACCACACCGTAGAAGTCGGCACCAAAATTCACGCCCAAACGGCCAAAGCCGGTGATGACCTCGTCAAAAATCAGCAAGATGCCATGCTTGTCGCAAATCTCGCGCAGGCGCTTCACATAACCCTGGGGGGGGATGTACCAGCCCGCGCTGCCCGCAATCGGCTCCACGATCACGGCCGCCACGTTGCTCGGGTCGTGCAGCACCAAGATGCGGTTTTCCAGCTCCAGCAGCGGATCTTCGGCCCAGACGGGTTCCTCGTGATGAATGTAGGCGTGGTTCACCGGGTCGTGAATAAAACGCATGTGGTCCACACGCGGCAGCAACTGCGCGCCATACACCTTGCGGTTGGCGGGCAAGCCGCCCACACTCATGCCTCCAAAGTTGACACCGTGGTAACCCTTTTCACGCCCAATGAAAACATTGCGGTGGCCTTCGCCCCGGGCGCGGTGGTAGGCCAGCGCCACTTTCAAGGCGGTGTCGGCAGCCTCAGAGCCGGAGTTGCAAAACAACACCTTGTTCAGGTCGCCGGGGGCCATGTCGGCGATCATTTGCGCCGCTTTGAAGGCCTTGTCGTTGCTGGCCTGAAACGCCGTGGCGTAGTCCAGGGTATCGAGCTGCTTTTTGATGGCCTCATTGATCGGGCGGCGATTGTGCCCCGCGCCCACGCACCAGAGGCTGGAGATGCCGTCGATGATTTTTTTGCCGTCGTGCGTGGTGAAGTGCATGCCTTCGGCCCCCACAAACACGCGTGGGTCTTGTTTGAAGGTGCGGTTGGGCGTGAAGGGCAACCACTGGTTGTCCATGTTCAGGTCGGTGTGGGACAAGGCAAATACTCCTGATTTAATGCAACAAACAAGCGTGACAGTTTACGCCTGCCACAGCACCGGCGATAGAGCCAGAACAGGGTCGACTGTCCAGCACCGGACAACGACACCTCCCGGCCTCTTCAAAGGCGTTCTCTACAATAGCCCGCTCTCAAGCCGCTCGCCTGACGCGAGTGATTTTCGCAAGCATTACACACCATGACCACAACCTACATCCTCACCCTCTCCTGCCCTGACCGCACCGGCATCGTGCATGCCGTGTCGGGCTTTTTGCTGGAACGGGGGGGTAACATCGAAGAGGCGGCGCAGTACAACGACCGCGACACGGGTCTGTTTTTCATGCGGGTGCAGTTTGCGTGTGACCAGCTAGACGGCGAGACACTGAACACCCAATGGCGCGCATTTGCCGAAACCTTTCAAATGAAATGGGACCTGCACGCCACCGCCCACCCCATGCGCACCGTCATCATGGTCAGCAAGGAAGGCCACTGCCTGAACGACTTGCTGTTTCGCTGGAAGAGCGGCCTGCTGCCGCTCGACATCCGCGCCATCGTGAGCAACCACCGCGAGTTCTACCAACTGGCCGCCAGCTACAACGTGCCGTTTCACCACATCCCGGTGACCAAGGACAACAAGGCACAGACCGAGACCAAACAATACGAGATCATCCAGGCCGAAGGCGCCGAATTGGTGGTGCTGGCACGCTACATGCAGATCCTCTCAGACGACCTGTGCCGCAAACTGGCCGGTCGTGCCATCAACATCCACCACTCGTTTTTGCCCAGTTTCAAAGGGGCCAAACCCTACTACCAAGCGCACGAACGGGGCGTGAAACTGATTGGCGCCACCGCCCATTACGTCACGGCCGACCTGGACGAAGGCCCGATCATCGAGCAAGACGTGGCTCGGGTCGACCACAGTAAAACTGTGGAAGACCTGACAGCTCAAGGCCGCGACACCGAAAGCCAAGTGCTGGCCCGCGCCGTGAAGTGGCACAGCGAGCACCGAGTGCTGATCAATGGCCACAAGACAGTGATCTTCAAATAGCGCTTCATCACGGCCCTTTTTCAACTCCAAAACCGATCCAATCAACATGTCTGCCACGAACGCATCACGCATTCCGCCCATCCAGTGCCTGCTGACCTTTGAGGCGTTGGCCCGATTGCGCAGCGTGACCCAGTCGGCCGAAGAGTTGTGCGTGACGCCCAGCGCAGTGAGCCACCGTGTCAAGCAGTTGGAACAAATCATTGGCACCAAACTTTTTGGTCGGGCCGACTTTTCACTCACCACCGAAGGCAACGAATACCTGGCCCATGTTCGCGAGGGCCTGGTGGCCCTGCAGCGCTTTCCCAGCGCCAGCAACATGCCCGGTCGCCGCAAGCCGCGGCTGGCGGTCACGCCCACCTTTGCGCGCTCGGTGCTCATGCCACGCCTGAAACACTTTTTGGACGCCTACCCCGAAATCGATATCACCCTGCAGGTGAGCATTCCCCTGCTCGACGTGGTGGCTGAGGACGCCGACCTGACGGTGCGTTTTGGTACAGGCCGCTATTCGGACATGGAACACGTGTGTCTGGCCAAGGACGACGTGACGCCACTGGCCTCACCTGCCTGGATTCGCGTAAACGGTCCTTTTGCCAGCGCCGAAGACCTGCAGGGACAGCCCCTGCTGCGCAGCCCCCTGGAGCCTTGGCGCACCTGGTTCGCAGCGCACGACCTCGACTGGCCTGAGCCGATCGACGGCTCGTCGTTCAACGACATTGGCCTGGTGTGCGACGCCGCCGCCCAAGGCCTGGGTATCGGCCTGATCCGCACCAAGCTGGGCGCGCCATGGCTCGAGAGCGGCCAGCTGGTGCGCTTGTTCGAGCGCAGCGTCCCCAGTCCCCACGCCCACTACCTGTGCTGGCGCACCGGCACCATGGAGCGTTGGGAATGCGCCACCTTTGCCGACTGGCTGAGAAAAGCGCTGGCCTGATTTCACAAGACTGTCAAAGATTCTTCAACCCCCTGTGTTGGGCTAGGGCGTACAGTGGAGGTCCACTTTCAAGGTTTTGCATGCCATGAGCGCCCACACTCCTGCCGAAACTCAGCAACTGACCGCCACCGAACGTGCCCAGCGCCAACGCACCGTGGTGCAGGCGTTAAGTCGGGTGCTGCCCGCCGACGCGATTTTGTACACCCCTGAAGACACCACGCCCTATGAGTGCGACGGTCTGACTGCCTACCGTGAGCGCCCCTTGGTGGTGGCCCTTCCCGAAACCGAGGCGCAGGTACAAGCTGTGCTCAAGGTCTGCCATGCCTTGGCGGTGCCCGTGGTAGCACGCGGCGCAGGCACCGGCCTTTCGGGTGGAGCCATGCCGCACCGCATGGGCGTGACGCTGTCGATGGCGCGCTTCAACCAGATCCAAAGCGTCGACCCTGTGAGCCGGACGGCCGTGGTGCAGTGCGGCGTGCGCAACCTGGCCATCAGCGAGGCGGCAGCACCCTTCGGCCTGTATTACGCACCCGACCCGTCCAGCCAGATCGCCTGCACGATCGGCGGCAACGTGGCTGAAAACTCGGGCGGTGTGCACTGCCTCAAATACGGCCTGACGGTGCACAACGTGATCAAAGTGCGCGGTTTCACGGTCGAAGGTGACCCGATCGAATTCGGCAGCGATGCGCTCGACACCTCTGGCTACGACCTGCTGGCCGTGCTGGTGGGCAGCGAGGGCATGCTGGCGGTGACCACCGAAGTCACCGTCAAGCTGGTGCCCAAACCACAGTTGGCGCGCTGCATCATGGCCAGCTTTGACGATGTACGCAAAGCGGGCGACGCGGTGGCGGCTGTCATTGCCGCAGGCATCATCCCGGCCGGCCTGGAGATGATGGACGGGCCCATGACGATCGCGGT
>CAJBLW010000513.1 GCA_903953985.1 uncultured Burkholderiales bacterium | reverse complement strand
GATGCCCGCATCGACCAGTTTCTTTTTGGCTGCCAGCAGGGTGTCGAGTGAGTCGACCTTGAGCGCCAGGTGCTGCACCCAGGCGGGGGTGTTTTCGTCGCGGCCCATTTCGGGCTGGTTGGGCAGCTCAAAAAAGGCCAGGATGTTGCCGTGGCCCGCATCCAGAAAGACGTGCATGTAGGGGTCTGGGGCCTTGGTCGAGGGCACTTCGTTTTCGGCAATGGCCAGCACGAATTTCATGCCAAGGTGCTTTTCGTACCACTGGACGGTTTCCTTGGCGTCTTTGCAGCGGTAAGCGACGTGGTGGATTTTTTGTAAGAGCGACATATTGCCTTTCCTTGTGACGTCAATGCGAGAACTGTTACTCACCGCTTCATGCGGTGGTGTGCGAGGGGGCAACGGGTGTGATCGTGCCGCGTCCGGCGAGGGATGTCGATTCGGTCGCACCTGGCTTACCGCGGGCAATGCGCAGCGCATCCTGCAGCACCCCGAGGTCACCGATGTGGTTAGACAGCAGGAGTACCAAGCGCGCATTCATGGCGTGGCTTTCCTCTGTCTCCAGACCTTGATGAGCCGTGATGAGCTCCTCGTAGTAGTCATCGTACGAGGCCATGTTCGGTTGTGTGTTCAGCATGTTGTCTCCTTTGGCGTCAGGCTTGGGTGCAGGTGGCTCGGGCCAATGCGGCGTGAACGGCTTCCTGACTGAGCATGCGCCAGCGCGCGCACACATGCTGGTCAGGACGGATGAGGTAAGCCGAACCAGGTGAAGCATCCAGGCGTTGGGCTACGAGGCCCTGGGCATCAAGAATGTCTTTGCCAAGGCGCAATACGGTCACGTTAGACAAGCTCGCAGACCAGGCCGGCGCATCGCCAAAGACCAGCAAGGTGAACTCTTGTCCTAATGAGCGAAGCAGCCAAGTATCCCGGCCCTCATGATGTACCGGTGCATCGGTCAGTGGCGCACCCGGGACCATGCGGCCCTGGAAGGCATCCACGTCTGGTGTGTTCAGTGATGCGTTGTGCAGCGTGGCCGGTATCGACAGGCGGCCGCTGTTGACAATGCGGCGTGCAAACTCATGGTCACGCGCCAGTCCCAGCACCTGATCGCGGAACATTCGACTGATCTCGCTTTTGGGTGTGATGAAATCGGTGGCACGGGTTGAGTTGAGGATATTTTCGTCGGCAGCGTATTCACGCTCCACACCGTAGGTGTCGAGCAATTCCACACCTGCACGCCCTTTGAGAACCCAGTCCAGCTTCCAGGCGAGGTTGTCAGCGTCCTGCACGCCGCTGTTGGCGCCGCGCGCACCGAAGGGTGATACCCCGTGTGCTGCATCTCCCGCAAAGATCACTCGGCCGTGCACGAATTTGTCCATGCGAAGGCAGGCAAAGGTGTAGACACTGGCCCATTCCAGCGTGAACTCAACGTCTTTGCCCAGCATGGCTTGCACCCGGGGCATGATGTTCTCGGGCTTTTTCTCTTCTTCCGGGTCGGCATCCCAGCCCAGCTGGAAGTCGATACGCCAAACGTTGTCGGGCTCTCGGTGCAAAAGCACGCTCTGGTTTCGATGGAAGGGGGGATCAAACCAGAACCAGCG
>CAJBLW010000512.1 GCA_903953985.1 uncultured Burkholderiales bacterium | reverse complement strand
GCGGCATCGATCCAGTGGCCATTCCAGCCTGCAGCGCGCAGCTTGGGGAAGACTTCGGACGTGTAATCGCCGCCTTGGGCAGTGATGATGATCTCGCAGCGCTTGAGCTGCTCGATGTTGAAAGCGTCTTGCAGCGTGGTTTCGTTTTTGGCCATCGAGGGGGCTTTGCCGCCCGCGTTCGATGTGGAGAAGAACAAGGGCTCGATCAGGTCAAAGTCTTTTTCCTGAATCATGCGGTCCATCAACACCGAGCCGACCATGCCGCGCCAGCCGACTAAACCTACTAACTTGCTCATTTCAACGCCCTTTCAGTTTATAAAACAGTGGTTGACCAGACTGTTTGCCCGGCTCGTCTGGCCGGGGGGGCGCACGACGAACCAGGCCGGATCAGCCCTTAATGGTCGTGGTTTTTGTGGAAGTAGCACGCGCACCAGCAGCTACAGCAGCGGCAGTGATCAGGTTCAGGGAGAACAGGTGGGCGTGGAACATGGCCGAAATTGTAATGGATGCTGCCTGAGGAATTCCTGACAGCATCCCTTAGGGTCTCAGCGCATGGCCTTGACCACCGCATCGCCCATTTGCGCGGTGCCCACCTTGGTGGTGCCTTCGCTCCAGATGTCTCCGGTGCGCAGACCTTGGGACAATACTTTTTGCACAGCCGCTTCGATGCGCTCGGCGGCTTCGGGCTGGTTCAGGCTGAAGCGCAGCATCATGGCGGCTGACAAGATGGTGGCCAGCGGGTTGGCCACGCCTTTGCCCGCGATGTCGGGGGCGCTGCCGTGGCTGGGCTCGTAAAGGCCCTGACTCTTGGTGTTCAGGCTGGCCGACGGCAGCATGCCGATGGAGCCCGTCAGCATGGAGGCTTCGTCTGACAAGATGTCGCCGAACATGTTGCCAGTGACGACCACGTCAAAACGCTTGGGCTCTTTGACCAGTTGCATGGCAGCGTTGTCCACATACATGTGGTCCAGCGCGATGTCGGGGTACTCCTTGCCGACTTCGGTGACCACGTCTTTCCAGAACTGGAAGGTCTCGAGCACGTTGGCTTTGTCCACGCTGGTCACGCGGCCCTCAGAGCCTGCTGCTTTGCGTTTGCGGGCGGCCTGGAAGGCCACATGCGCGATGCGCTCGATCTCGGGCTTGGAGTAGCGCATGGTGTCAAACGCTTCTTCGGCACCCGGGAAGTGGCCATCGGTCGCGATGCGGCGGCCGCGTGGCTGGCCAAAATAGATGTCGCCGGTCAGTTCACGGATGATCAGGATGTCCAGACCGGAGATGAGCTCAGGTTTGAGGCTGGACGCGCCGACCAGCTGCTCATAGCAGATGGCCGGGCGGAAGTTGGCAAACAGGCCCATGTTCTTGCGCAAGCCCAAAATGGCTTGCTCGGGGCGCAGCGGGCGGTCGAGCTTGTCGTATTTCCAGTCGCCCACCGCACCAAACAGCACGGCGTCAGATGCCATGGCCAGCTTGAGCGTGTCTTCGGGCAGAGGGTGGCCATACGCGTCGTATGCCGCGCCACCGACCAAGGCGGTTTCCATCTCGAACTTCAGGTCGAGCGTGTTGAGGACTTTGACGGCTTCGGCGACGATTTCGGTGCCGATGCCATCACCCGGGAGGACTGCGATTTTCATGGGTATTCCAAGGTTCTTTATGCGTTGACGGCGGTGTGGGCCAGCCAGGGCTTGGTAGCCAGGCGCTCGGCTTCATAGGCCTTGATCTTGTCAGCGTGGCGCAGGGTCAGGCCAATGTCGTCCAAGCCGTTGAGTAGGCAGTACTTGCGAAAGGCTTGCACCTCGAAAGGGATCTCTTCACCTTGCGGGCGCACCACCACTTGACGTTCTAGGTCCACTGTCAGTTCATATCCGGGGAAGGCCGCCACTTCATCAAACAGTTGGGCCACCGCGGCTTCGGGCAGCACGATGGGCAGCAAGCCGTTTTTGAAGCAGTTGTTGAAGAAGATGTCGGCAAAGCTGGGCGCGATCACGCAGCGAAAGCCGTATTGATCGATGGCCCAAGGCGCGTGTTCACGCGATGACCCGCAGCCGAAGTTTTTGCGGGCCAGCAGCACACTGGCGCCCTGGTAGCGCGGTTGGTTGAGCACAAAGTCCGGATTGGGCTTGCGGCTGTTCGGATCCTGACCGGGCTCGCCCGGGTCCAAGTAGCGCCATGCGTCAAACAGGTTGGGGCCAAAGCCAGTTTTGCGAATCGACTTGAGGAACTGCTTGGGGATGATGGCGTCGGTGTCCACGTTGGCGCGGTCCATCGGGGCCACCAGGCCTTTGAGGAGGGTAAATTTTTGCATGCTGTGGTTCCTCGAATGCTTCAGGCGAATTTTCGGATGTCGACAAAGTGGCCGTGCACGGCAGCTGCTGCGGCCATGGCAGGGCTAACCAAGTGGGTGCGGCCACCCGCGCCCTGACGGCCTTCGAAGTTGCGGTTACTGGTGGACGCGCAGCGCTCACCTGGCTCCAGCCGGTCGGCATTCATGGCCAGGCACATCGAGCAGCCGGGCTCGCGCCACTCAAAGCCTGCAGCCTTGAAAATTTCGTGCAAGCCTTCTTTTTCAGCTTGGGCTTTGACCAAGCCCGAACCAGGCACGACCATGGCCAGCTTGACGTTCTTGGCGACTTTTTGGCCAAGCTTTTTGACGATGGCCGCGGCTTCGCGCATGTCTTCGATGCGGCTGTTGGTGCAAGAGCCAATGAAGACCTTGTCAATGGTGATGTCGGACAAGGCTTTGCCGGGCTGCAGGCCCATGTAGGTCAGCGCACGCTCAATGGCGTCGCGCTTGACGTCATCTTTTTCTTTGTCCGGATCGGGCGTGTGGCCGTCGATGCCGAGCACCATTTCGGGCGAGGTGCCCCAGGTGACTTGCGGCACGATGACGCTGGCGTCCAGCTCCACCACGGCGTCAAAGTGTGCACCGGGGTCGGACTGCAAGGTCTTCCAATAGGCCACGGCGTGGTCCCATTCGACTCCTGTGGGCGAGAGCAAACGGCCTTTGACGTACTCGATGGTTTTTTCGTCCACCGCCACCAGGCCTGCGCGTGCGCCGCCTTCGATGGCCATGTTGCAGACCGTCATGCGGCCTTCCATGCTCAAGCTGCGGATGGCGGAGCCTGCGAATTCGATGGTGTAGCCGGTGCCGCCTGCGGTGCCGATCTTGCCGATGATGGCCAGCACGATGTCTTTACCGGTGAGGCCTTTGGCCAAGTTGCCCTCGACCTTGATGAGCATGTTCTTGGCTTTTTTGGCCAACAGGGTCTGCGTGGCCATGACGTGCTCGACCTCGGAGGTGCCGATGCCATGCGCCAGGGCGCCAAACGCGCCGTGGGTGGAGGTGTGGCTGTCGCCGCAAACCACGGTCATGCCGGGCAGGGTGGCGCCGTTTTCAGGGCCAATCACGTGAACGATGCCCTGACGCTTGGACAGGAAGGGGAAGAAGGCGGCAGAGCCGTACTCCTTCATGTTGGCGTCGAGTGTGGTGATCTGTTCTTTGCTGATCGGGTCGGTGATGCCGTCGTAACCCAACTCCCAGCCGGTGGTGGGGGTGTTGTGGTCGGCGGTGGCCACGATGGAGCTGACGCGCCAGACCTTGCGGCCGGCTTGGCGCAGGCCTTCAAAGGCTTGGGGGCTGGTGACTTCGTGCACCAGATGGCGGTCGATGTACAGGACGGAGGTGCCGTCTTCTTCGGTGTGGACGACGTGTTCGTCCCAAATTTTGTCGTAGAGGGTGCGTGCCATGGAGCTTCCTTGCTGTGCAACCGCACATTTTATGCGGATACACCAGGCGCGAACTCACACAAGTGACAGCGTTGGGTTCTCGTTGCTGGGCGCGGGTTCAACTCAGGGGCAGCTGGATGCCTGCCTTGGGGGCTGTTTACAGTTCTTCTACGCGCCGAGGGGGGTAGCTGTCCCAAGACTGGCAACCCGGGCAATGCCAAAAGTGTTCTTTGGCTTCAAAGCCACAAGCGGCGCAGCGGTAGCGGGCCAAAGGTTTTGTGGCGTTTTCCAGCGTTTTTTGCACCTGCTCGGGTAAGGCGCCCCATGGGTGATGATCCCCATTGAGCCAGCGGCTTGCGGCCATCATGGAGGGGTGGTTTTGCAGATGGTCCAGGTAGCGTTGCAAGGGGCGGGCATCTGGCTTGGCCGCAGACTGGGGAGGGTGTGCTTCCAGTGCCGTGATGGCGTCCAGCACATCGATGCAGGGGTGCAGAGCGTAATGGGCTTGCAGCAAGCTGATGGCACTGGCAGCCCTGTCGCAGACCAGGGCCGCTTGCGCGAAACTGCCAGAAGCCAGGGGGGCCGCTGTATCGTTGTTCTCAAACAAAACCGACAAGGTGTCGTAGGCGGCGGGCGCCTGGCCTTGGCTCAGCTGCAATTGCCCCATCAACAGGCGGGGCCTTGCGGCACGGGGGTGGGCTTGCAACGCGTGCGCCAACAATTCGAGTGCTTTGGCACTGTCGCCCTTTTGCACCGCTTCGCGGGCTTGCTCGCATTGGTAATGGGCCAGCCGAACGCCAAAGTCAGCTTCCCCTGATTTTTCGAGCAAACGGGCCATTGCAGAAGCTTCGGGCCACTCGCGTGAGCGCTCGTAAATGGCCATGCGGGCCAGGCGAGCTTGCCCTTCGTAAGAGGTGCCCTCAAGCTTGCGCAGTGCTTCCTCGGCACGGTCCAGCAAACCCGCTTTCAAATAATCGAGCGCCAGCCCGTGCTGTGCCCTTTGCCGGTCGGCGTGGCTGATGTCGGCACGCGAGAGCAGGTGTTCATGCACCCGCACTGCCCGGTCGAACTCGCCCCGGCGGCGGAATAAATTGCCCAGGGCAAAGTGCAATTCTGAGGTGTCCGGATCGTTTTGCACCGCCTCAATGAAGGCATCAATGGCTTGGTCTTGCTGCTCGTTGAGCAAATGGTTCAAACCTTTGAAATAGGCGCGGGGTGCTTGCCTGTTGGCGATACGCATCTGTCGCAAGTCCAGGCGAGATGCAATCCAGCCCAAGGCAAATGCCGTGGGCAAGCCCAGCAAAATCCAGGTCAGGTCAAGCTCCATCGGTCACCTCGGATGTGGGGGCGGGGGCAGGGGAAGCAGGGGAGGTGTTTTTCTTGACGGCTTGACGCTCGCGCCACCAGCGCGGCACCATGCCCAGCACGCCGACCACCACGCCCAGCGTGAAGGCAGACAGCACCACCAGCACCGTGGGGGCTGACCAGTAGGTGCTGAAAAAAAAGTTCACTCGGGTCTCTTGCTGATTGTTCAGCGCGAAAGCAAACAGGGTGAAGAAAATGGTGGCCTTCAGCAACCACTGAAGCAGCCAGAGCAGGCGTTTCATGAATGGACCTCGGAAGCAGAAACCATTCTAAAGGGGCAAACGAAAGAACCGGTGATGCGGTCGTGGGCAAAGCCGAAGGCATCAGCCCTGCGGGTCATTTTCGTCCGTTTTCAGTGTCGTTGGTTTGGGCCAGGGTGCCAGCGTCCACAGCCTCTCTCAAAGCTTTGCCGGGTTTGAAATGGGGGACCCGTTTTTCGGGAATTTGAACGCTCTCGCCCGAGCGCGGATTGCGGCCCAGACGCGGTGGACGGCGGTTGATGGAGAAGCTGCCAAAGCCACGGATCTCAATGCGGTGACCTTTGACCAGCGCATCGCTCATGGCGTCGAGCACCGTTTTGACGGCCAATTCGGCGTCACGGTGGGTCAGCTGCGCAAAGCGTGCAGCAAGTTCTTCAACCAGATCGGAGCGGGTCATGGGTATAAAGGGTTAAGCGTTTTGCGTTGAGCAAAACAAGCAAAGAGACCTTGCTTGTCGCTCAACGCTTGACGCCTAACGCCTAACCTTCAGATCAGTTGTTGTCGAGCTTGGCACGCAACAAGGCGCCCAAGCTGGTTGTGCCAGCGTTTTCGGTCTTGGATTGCTGCGACAGCGAAGCCATGGCTTCTTGCTGGTCAGCCTGATCCTTGGCCTTGATCGACAACTGAATGTTGCGGGTCTTGCGGTCCACGTTCACCACGACAGCGGTCACTTCGTCGCCGACTTTGAGCACATGGCTGGCGTCTTCCACGCGGTCACGCGAGATTTCGGACACGCGCAAGTAACCGATGATGTCTTCGCCCAAGTCGATTTCGGCGCCCTTGGCATCCACGGTCTTGACCTTGCCGGTGACGATCTGGCCTTTGTCGTTGATGGAGGTGAAGGTGGTGAAAGGATCGGAGTCGAGCTGTTTGATGCCCAAGCTGATGCGCTCGCGGTCCACGTCCACAGCCAAGACCAAAGCCTCGACTTCTTGACCTTTCTTGAATTCGCGCACGGCGTTTTCGCCGGTTTCGTTCCAGGACAAGTCAGACAGGTGCACCAAGCCGTCGATGCCGGCAGCCAAGCCCACGAAAACGCCGAAGTCGGTGATCGACTTGATCGGACCCTTGACCCGGTCGCCACGCTTGGTGTTCTGAGCAAACTCTTGCCATGGGTTGGCACGGCACTGCTTCATACCCAAGCTGATGCGGCGCTTGTCTTCGTCGATTTCCAAAACCATGACTTCGACTTCGTCGCCCAATGACACGATCTTGGAAGGTGCCACATTCTTGTTGGTCCAGTCCATTTCGGAGACGTGCACCAAGCCTTCGATGCCGGGTTCGAGTTC
>CAJBLW010000511.1 GCA_903953985.1 uncultured Burkholderiales bacterium | reverse complement strand
CTCTGGCTTGACGTCCTTGATTGTGGGGTTTCAGCCGGTCTTGACGGCCATTTGGTTGGCCTCTAATTTGCGCGGCAGCGACCAGCCTGGCGTTTCGCGCCGAGAGTGGCTGGGCTTGTTGCTGGGTTTTGTGGGGCTGCTCATGGTGGTCTGGCGCAAGTTGACGCTGGGTTCTCCCTTGGACCACGTCACGCCTGCCAACATGGCGTTTGCCTTGGCCGCATTGCTCAGCATCACCATCGGCACCCTTTATCAAAAACGGTTTGTCAAACCCTGTGATGTGCGTTCGGCCAGCACGGTGCAGTTGCTGGCCGCCTTGGTACTGACTTGGCCACTGGCCTGTATGGAAACCGAAGCGATGCGATGGAACGGCGAATTGGCGGGGGCTTTGGCCTGGTCTGTGCTGGGTTTGACTTTGGGTGGCAGTTCGCTGTTGTACATGCTGATCCAGCGGGGCGCAGCCGCCTCGGTCACCAGCTTGATGTATCTGGTGCCACCCGCCACGGCCATGCTGGCCTGGGTGCTGTTTGACGAAAGCATCACCTTGGCCACCCTGATGGGAACGGCACTGACGGCTTTGGGTGTGAGTTTGGTGTTGCGGCCGTCACGAAGGTGAAATCCGATGCGCATCTTTGTTGCTAAGCTCTTTATCTTGAAGCCCACCCATTTATTCAGATTTAGAAAGTTCTACACATGAGCAAGCATCGCATCGCTGTCATTCCCGGAGATGGCATTGGCAAAGAAGTCATGCCTGAAGGCCTGCGCGTGATGGATGCTGCAGCGCGCAAGTTTGGCATTGATTTGCAGTTTGACCACTTTGATTTTTCAAGCTGGGATTACTTTGAACAGCATGGTCAGATGCTGCCCGACAACTGGAAAGACCAGATCGGCGGCCACGATGCTTTGTACTTTGGCGCTGTGGGTTGGCCAGCAAAAATCGCTGACCACGTGTCACTGTGGGGCTCGCTTTTGTTGTTTCGTCGTGAGTTCGACCAATACATCAACCTACGCCCAGCGCGACTCATGCCCGGCATCATCGCCCCGGTGGTGCGCCGCGATGGCAGCGCACGGCAGCCGGGCGAGATCGACATGTACATCGTGCGGGAAAACACCGAGGGTGAATACTCCAGCGTGGGTGGGCGCATGTTCCCGGGCACCGATCGCGAGATCGTGATGCAGGAATCCATCATGACCCGCATTGGGGTCGACCGGGTGCTGAAGTTTGCCTTCGAGTTGGCGCAGTCGCGCCCCAAAAAGCACCTGACCAGTGCCACCAAATCCAATGGCATTGCCATCACCATGCCTTATTGGGATGAGCGTGTGGCCGAGATGGCCAAAGCTTATCCGGGCGTGAACGTGGACAAGTTCCACATCGACATCCTCACGGCCCACTTTGTCCAGCGTCCTGACTTTTTTGACGTGGTGGTGGCCAGCAATCTGTTTGGCGACATTTTGAGTGACTTGGGACCCGCCTGCACCGGCACAATTGGCATTGCGCCCAGCGCCAACCTGAATCCAGACCGCAAGTTCCCATCGCTTTTCGAGCCGGTGCACGGTTCGGCTCCGGACATCGCGGGCTTGGGGCTTGCCAACCCGATTGGACAAATCTGGTGCGGTGCCATGATGCTGGATTTTTTGGGTCATAAAGATGCCCACGATGCGGTGTTGACCGCGATCGAAAAAGTTTTGGCAGCGGGTCAAGATGCCCCTCGCACCCCTGATCTAGGCGGCCGCGCTTCCACGGCAGATGTAGGTCGGGCCATCGAGCAGGCTCTTTGAGCTGTCGCTTGCCCATGCTCAAGGTCACAATTGTGAGCATTCAAGCAAACTTAACGAGACAGAACAATAAAATTACCGTCGTGCTTTTATGAAGCACTATTTTCAAGGCTAGAATCCACCGCCTATGTGCCTCGCTTGAATGCGATTGACAGACCCACAAGGTCTGTATTTAATTACTTCAGGCATTCATTGCCTCAAAAAAATTTCATCAACTTGCTCTTGCTCTGGATACCGATTTCAGTCCAAATTTCGGTCCTTCCGGCTCTAATAACCAGAGGTTTATTGTGAACAAAACAGAATTGATCGAACACATTGCCAAGCACGCCGACTTGTCCAAGGCTGCAGCAGGGCGCGCCCTTGAAGCCACTATTGGCGCAGTGCGCACGACCCTGAAAAAAGGCGGTACGGTTTCCTTGGTGGGATTTGGTACTTTTGCAGTGGGCAAACGTGCCGCGCGGACAGGCCGCAACCCCCGTACAGGCGCTGCGATTAAAATTAAGAAAGCCAATGTGCCAAAGTTCCGTCCAGGTAAGGGCCTGAAAGACGCGTTGAACTGACCACACATTTGAGAGGGCGCTTAGCTCAGTTGGTAGAGCGGCTCCTTTACACGGAGTAGGTCGGCGGTTCGAGACCGTCAGCGCCCACCACCTCTCAAACGAAGGCGAACCCCAGGTTCGCCTTTTTTATTGACAACCCGAGACTTCAGACATGTTTGACACCATCCGCAATAATTCCAAGATCCTCATGGGCTTATTGGTTGTGCTGATCATTCCTTCATTTGTTTTGTTTGGTGTAGATGGTTACAGCAACATGAATGACCGTGGTGCTGTTGTCGCCAAAATAGGTGACATTGAAATTACCCAGCAAGAATGGGATGCAATGCACCAACAGGAAGTGGACCGCATCCGCGCCTCAGCGCCGAACTTGGACGCCAAACTGCTGGGCTCGGACGAGGCCCGCTACGCCAGCTTGGAGCGGATGGTCAATGACCGATTGATCGCTGTGGCTGCAGAAAAGCAGTTGCTTGTCACCAGCGACCAACGCTTGGCCAATTACTTGCAGAAAGACCCTTCGATCGCCAGCTTGCGCGGATCGGACGGCAAGCTGGACATGGATCGGTACCGTCAACTGGCCGCCAACCAGGGCATGACACCTGAAATGTTGGAGGCGCGTGTACGCCGCGACTTGTCTAATCAACAGGTCCTGGCAAGTTTGCAGGCCTCGGCTGTGGCTTCTCAGCGCCAAACGGACACCGCGTTGCAAGCCTTTTTGCAGCGCCGAGAAATTCAGATCCAACGCTTTGATCCTGCCACTTTTGCGGCCAAGGTCCAAGTCACAGATGCCGAACTGGAAAAGTTCTACCAGGCCCAGTCAGATCGTTTCCGTTCGCCTGAATCGGCCGACGTGGAATATCTGGTGCTCGATGCGGCCGCATTGGCCAAAAATATCCAGTTGCCCGAGCAGGACATCAAAACCTATTACGAACAAAATCTCCAGCGCTTGTCCGGCCAGGAGCAGCGCCGCGCCAGTCACATCCTGATCAATGCGGCTAAGGACGCGCCTGCTGCAGAGCGAGAAAAAGCCCGAGCCAAAGCAGACACCTTGCTGGCTGATGTGCGCAAAGATCCGAAAAGTTTTGCTCAGTTGGCACGTAAGAACTCTGACGATCCGGGTTCAGCGGCCAATGGTGGCGATCTGGACTTCTTTGCCAAAGGTGCCATGGTCAAGTCATTTGAAGACGCCGTTTTTGCATTGAAAAAGGGTGAATTTAGCGCCGTTGTGGAGTCGGAGTTTGGTTTTCACATCATCTTGCTCACCGACATCAAGGCCCCCAACACGCCCAGCCTGGAGGCCATGCGACCCAAGCTGGAAGCGGACTTGCGCGAACAACAAGCCAAGCGTCAGTTTGCAGAATTGGCCGAGACTTTCAGCAATAGCGTTTATGAGCAAGCCGACACGTTCAAGCCTGTAGCCGAGAAACTCAAGCTCAGTATCCAGCAAGCGCAAGGCCTGGGCCGAACCCCCAGTTCTTCAAATGCTGGCGTGATGGCCAACCCCAAAATTCTGGAAGCCTTGTTCGCTGAAGATTCCGTCAGCAAGCGCCGCAACACGGCCGCCATTGAGTTGGGCAACAACACCCTGGTGTCTGCACGCATCGTCAATTACCGCGCGGCAGCGGTGCGGCCTTATGTCGATGTCAAAGATGTGGTGCGTATCCAATACTTATTGGTGCAAGCGCAGGCCCTGGCCAAGGCCGAAGGCCAGGCTCGACTGAACGAATGGAAGGCCCAGCCGGCCCAAGCCCAACTGGGCAATGCCTTGGTGGTTTCGCGTGACCAAGCACAGGGCCAGCCCCAAGCCTTGGTGGACGCGGCCCTTCGCGCTGACCCGGCAGCGATGCCTGTCTTGCTGGGCGTGGACTTGGGTGTGCAAGGATTTGCCTTGGTGCGGGTAAACAAATTGGTGGCGCGCGAAGAGCCCAATGCACAGCAGCAAGCGCAAAGCCGTGAGCAATTTGCGCGTTTGCTGGGAAATGCGGAAGCTGGCGCCTACCTTTCACACCTCAAGAGCCAGTTCAAGGTGGAGATCAAGGTCAAAAAACCCACTGACAAGTCGGCTTCATAATTCTCAAAACACAGAGATTTGGCCCAACTTCGGGTTATAATTTTTGCTTCGTGGTGGCTGTAGCTCAGTTGGTAGAGTCCAGGATTGTGATTCCTGTTGTCGTGGGTTCGAGCCCCATCAGCCACCCCAAGTAAATCAAGCACTTAGCCCAGCCCTCATCGGTTGGGCTTTTTGCTTTTTGGGTCCATGTAGCCACTTGCAAGCGGTTTCATCCCTCTTTTTTAATTTGAAGGGTGCCCGATGCTAAGAAAAATCCTGAAGCTGAGCACTGCGAGGGTTCAACTCTGATTTGTGTTGGCCTTTTTTGCGCAGCCT
>CAJBLW010000510.1 GCA_903953985.1 uncultured Burkholderiales bacterium | reverse complement strand
TGCGGGAATAGCTCAGTTGGTAGAGCGCAACCTTGCCAAGGTTGAGGTCGCGAGTTCGAGCCTCGTTTCCCGCTCCATTCAAAGTTTAAACACTCGTTAAATTTTGAACCATTGATTTATCATTCACTTGTTTTTGTCAGTCTTGACTGACCATGGCGCGATAGCAAAGCGGTTATGCAACGGATTGCAAATCCGTCGAGCCCAGTTCGACTCTGGGTCGCGCCTCCAAACAAAAAACCGTTACTGCTCGCAGTAACGGTTTTTTTATTGGCACTTTGCATAGTTTTTGCGGCGCACTAGGGTTGTGCCCTTGAGGCAGCGTGGTTGCAACTGCGACAGCGCTATGGGTAAGACGATCAATGGGCTTTGCAAGGCCGAATTGCCCCCCCGTAAGCCTTGGAAAACCAAGAAGCCACTGTGCTGGCCACACTGGAATGGTTGGAATGTTTCAACCAGCACCGAATGCTCAGCGCCATTGGGCATAGGCCACCTGCTAAAGCTGCTGCGAACGATGACCGACAACTTGCCCGGAAGAAAGGTGCCGAGGTCTCAAATTAAGCCAACTGGCCTCCATGAAACCTCGGGCGATTCACCTCGCATGGTTAACAAGAAGTTTGACAAAAATCAGTCATCGTTGCCATAGCCGTTGCCATAGCGTCGGTCTTTGGATTCGATCTTGCTGACCTTGAAGGTGTTGCCTGTCAAATAGCCTTTTGCTTCGACGTAGCCACTGATGATGGGTTGATGCTCATCCCAATAAGCCGAAGACATATCAGCTGTGTAGGTGACGGCACCGCTGGTGAGCGTGCAGCCCAAATTCACAGCAGAGCAGCTGAGTGAGGCATACATTTCAAAGCTGCGTGAGGTCTGCAGCTCAGTCGGCGTGCTGAGGGGTGACAAGCTTCGGTGATGTAAACCGTCCGAGTCGTTGTCGTTCCAATCGTCTGCATAGCCATTGCTTTGGCTGCCTTCAAATTCGATTTTTGTTGCAACCAGCACGCCGTTGCTCAGTGTGCCTTTGGCTTCGACGTAGGTGCCGTTGGTAACGCTGGCGCACAGGGCAGGGCTGGTTGCTTGAACTTGAATGCCTTGAATCTTTAAGGTGCAACCCGTGACGTTGCCGGCGCTTGAAATCAAGGTTTTGTCCGACACTGCGCCGTACAACTCATTGCGTTCGTTGTTCATGCGAGTGGTGCCGCTGTAGTTGCTGGCATAGCTGGTGTAGGTGCTGGCCGTGCCGCTGCGAATTTGCAGGCTGCTGGCTGCATATGTGCTGGCCGTGGAGTTGGTAGACGCCCTCACAGCAATCACGGCCCCTGTAGCTAAGCCGTTGGGTGGGGTGATGCTGGCGTAGTTCACCGTGATGGGCGCGGTTGTTGTGCCCAGCACCAAGGTCTTGGCGGTGGTGTCCATGCTTTGCACGGTGCCCACGATTTGCACATTGACCATGCCAGTTTCTGCTTCGACCAAGGTGGCTAAAAAAGAACCATCGGCTTGTGGCAAACCGTAAACCTCCACAGCTTGGTTGTTCAGGGCAGCCAAGCTGGTCACAGCTCCAGTGGTGTTCAGCAAGATGGTGGACGTGTCGGTGGCGACGGGCATTCCGGCCACGGTCAGGGTTGAGCCTGTGTAGCTCGCCACGCCTTTGATGCCGCTTTGCAGCAAAATTTTTCCTGCAATTGGACGCCGGGTCAATCCGTCGGTGCCGCTTTGTTCAACGCTCACTGTCATGCCAATGCGCAGTGGGGTGGTGATGGCGGTGTTGCCATCGTCTGCATCTAAAACCTGTGAGCCCACAGTTTCGTAGCGCACACCGTTCACGACGATGGAGCCCAGTCCGCTGATGGTGCCCGAGTTGAGCGTGGCTGCCGTGGGCGTGGTGGTATTGCTGCTGCTGCCTCCCCCGCCCCCACAGGCAGACAAGAGGCCTGCAGCGGCCATGAGCAGTGCAAGAAGTTTGGGTTGAAGGCGGGGGTGTTTCATGCGAACTCCATTCATAAAGGATGCTGAAAGTCTGCGCGCCTCACATTAAAAAATCCTTAAGACACTTTCAAGGCTCGCCACGCAGGCCTTAAGAAAACCCTAAGACACGCTGATTAGCATCGGTTGTGAAAGACACACAACCATGTTTCACAAGTTATTTGCGCTCCTGCTCTTTGCATCGATTCATGCGATGGCCGCCACGCCTGCCGATTTGCTGGCGGGCTACGTTGCACAAGCGGGGCAGCCTGCCAATGCAGCCAAGGGTGAAGAGTTCTTCAAAGCCAGCCACGGCCAAGAGTGGCAATGCACCAGTTGCCACGGCAAGTCGCTCATGCTGGGTGGGCGTCATGCCAGCACCGACAAAGCCATTGAGCCGCTTGCGCCGGCGGCCAACGCGAAGCGCTTTACCGACAGCGCCAAGGCCGAAAAGTGGTTTCGCCGCAATTGCAAAGATGTGCTGGCGCGTGAATGCACCGCCGCTGAAAAAGCCGATGTGTTGGCTTGGTTGATTTCATTGCGTTGATAGGGCCTGATATGCACACACGTTCTATACAACTCATACGCATCGCTCTAGCCGCCAGCTTGCTGGCCGCTGCACCCGTATGGGCCGACGGTTACAAAGGACCCACACCACCCGTTGTGTATACCCAAGAGTGTGGTGGTTGCCACTTGGCTTTTCCGCCCAACTTGTTGCCCAAAGCATCATGGCAGCGCGTGATGAATGGTCTCGACAAACATTACGGCAGCGATGCCTCTCTCGATGCGGCCACGCAAAAGCAAATCGACACTTGGTTGCAAACCCATGGCGGTCAGGGCAAGCGTGCGCGTGAAGAGCCACCACAAGATCGCATCACACGTGCGGCATGGTTTGAGCGCAAGCACCGTGAGGTGAACGTGGCCACGTTCAAACGTGCCGCCATCAAAAGCCCCGCCAACTGCGCGGCGTGTCACGGCGATGCTGCGCAAGGCGATTTTGAAGATGACCGTGTGAGGATTCCCAAATGATCAACAGCGTTTTGAGCCCCATCCACATAGACTTGTCATCGCCCATGCCCTCGAAGCGCAAGCCCGTGGTCGATTTGGGTACCCGCATGGCCCATGCCAGCATGGCCTTGGCATTCCTCATTTCTTATGTCACGTCCGAGTCGGAGTACTGGCGCTTGGTGCATGTGTACAGCGGCTACAGCTTGGCGGCGGTGTTGGCGTTTCGTTTGGTGTGGGGGTGGGTGGGGCCTGCGTCTGCACGCTGGGGTTTGTTGTTGCGTCGAGTTGCCATGTGGCGCGTGTGGCTCAACAAATTCAAGCAGGGCGAATGGCTAAGCCGCAACTTTTGGGTAGGGGCCAGCAGCTGGGTGCTGAGCGCTGCGGTTCTGTGGATCTATGTATTTTGCACGGTGGCCATTGCCAGCGGGTGGGCTACTTACAATCAACTTTTAGGCGATGGTTGGTTGAACGATGCCCTGCAAGAGCTGCACGAGGGATTGGGCAACGTGGCCATGGCTGTGGTGTGCATCCATGTGGGGTTGGTGGTGATGCTGCGCGTGTGGCGCGGTCCACAAGCTCTGCGACCAATGTGGCGTGGCTATGCGAATACTTCTGGCCGAGGATGACGAGCTGCTGGGCAGCGGCTTGCGTGCGGGATTAGACCAGCGCGGTTTTCAGGTGGACTGGGTGCGCGACGGCGTCGCCGCCGAGCGCGAGCTGCTCAGTGCCCAGCACCAAGCCGCTGTGCTTGACATTGGTCTGCCGCGCCAAGACGGCTTGGCTGCATTAAAGGTGGTGCGTGCGCGTGGCATCAACACCCCGGTATTGGTGCTGACCGCGCGTGATGCCGTAGCCCAGCGCATCGAAGGGCTCAACCTCGGCGCGGACGACTATGTGGTCAAACCCGTGGACTTGGACGAGCTCGCCGCCCGCTTGCATGCCTTGGTGCGTCGCGCCCACGGCAAAACACAAACCACATTGCAACTGCGCGATGTGGTGATGGACCCTAGCGCACGCCAAGTCAGCCGCAATGGCGAAGCCATCAGCCTGTCCACCCGCGAGTTCGATTTGCTGAAAGCTTTGTTGCTCAACGCAGGGCGTGTTTTGTCACGCGAACAGCTAGAGCAACACCTGTACCGCTGGGGCCACGAGGTGGAGAGCAACACCATCGAAGTTCACATTCACCACTTGCGCCGAAAAATGGGTGCGGGCCTGATCGACACCGTGCGCGGTGTGGGTTACATCGTCATGCCTTGATGGGTGGTTGGAAAGCTGTGGCACAAAAATTTTCTTTACAACAGCGTTTGCTCACCCGCACCTTGGGCGCGGTGTTGGTGGTGTGGATGGGCACCGCCGCTTTCGTGGGCTACGAGGCTCAGCATGAAGTGGACGAGCTGTTGGATGCGCACTTGGCCCAATCGGCCGCCTTGCTGGTGGTGCAGCAAAACGCCACGCCCGACGATGACGAGCCTTTGTTCGACGCGCCCACTTTGCACAAATACGCCAATCGCGTGGCCTACCAAGTGTTCGACGAGGGCCGCTTGGTCATGCACTCGCCCAACGTGGCGCACACGCCCATGGCGCAGCACACGCAAGGGTTCGAGACACTCACTTTGGCCGACGGCAAATCGTGGCGCATCTTTGCTGCGCCGGGCCGAAGCAAAGACGTGCAAATTTATGTGGCCGAGCGGGAGGACAGTCGCGACGAGATTTTGTGGGCGGTGCTGCGCGGCTTTTTGCCGCCGCTCACCCTTGCGCTGCCGCTGTTGCTGATCGGGTTGTGGTGGAACGTTCGCTCAGGTCTACAGCCGTTGCAGCGATTGCGCCAAGTGCTGTTAAAGC
>CAJBLW010000509.1 GCA_903953985.1 uncultured Burkholderiales bacterium | reverse complement strand
TCTTTGCTCACGCCCACCAGCGACTCGTACACGTTGTTTGTCACGCTCAGTTGCAGCGATTCGTTGAGCGAGTGGGGGTCCATCGACAAAGCGTCGCCCTGGTTGGCAATGCGCACGGTGGCGGCATGGGCGCTGCCCAAAGCCAAGGCCGAAACCACAGCCAAAGCTGTCAAAGAACGGTTGAAAGAATGCATGCGCATGGAAAACTCCTGGAAGTGGAAGGTGAAAGGGGTTGGAGAAATTATGAACTGCTCAAAGCAGGGCTCACGGTCAAAGCTTGCTCAATCAAGCTGGCGTGCAAAGCTGCGCCCAGCGGCAAGATTTCGTCGTTGAAATCGTACCGGCTGTTGTGCAGAGGGTGAGGCCCCGGACCGTGCGGCAGGCCTTGGCCAATGCGGATGTAAGCACCGGGCTTGGCTTGCAGCATGAAGGAGAAATCTTCGCCCCCCATGCTGGGCAGCATGTTGCGCCAGACCTTGTCTTCGCCCACCAGAGTGGCCGCGACATTGCAGGCAAATTCGGCTTCGGGCACGGTGTTCACGGTGGCGGGGTAAACCCGCTCGTAGGTCAATTCGGCCGAGGCCCCAAAGCCTTGCGCCACGCCGTTGCACAAGGCGCGCAAACGGTCTTCGATCAGATCTTGCACGCTTTCGCTGTAGGTGCGCACCGTGCCCACCAAGGTCACCTCGCCCGGGATCACGCTCATGGCGCCAGGGTGTCCGCCTTGCATGGAGCAAATGCTGACCACCGCCTGGTCAAACGCCGACAGGTTACGTGACACCACGCTCTGCGCGGCCGTGATGATGTGCCCGGCCACCAGCACCGGGTCAACCCCTTGGTGCGGGCGGGCGCCGTGCCCGCCTTTGCCGATGATGCGGATCTCGATGCGGTCCACCGCCGCCTGCATGGGGCCGGGGGTGATGCCGATCACGCCCAAGGGCGTCTCAGGTGAGTTGTGCTGGGCATAGACCTGCTCACACGGAAAGCGCTCGAACAAGCCGTCTTGCATCATGGCGCGGGCACCTGCATAGCCCTCTTCGCCGGGCTGAAAAATCAGCACGGCGGTGCCGTCAATGCGCCGGGTTTCGGCCAGGTAGCGGGCTGCGCCCATCAGCATGGCGGTGTGGCCGTCGTGGCCGCAGCCGTGCATGAGGCCGGGCGTGCCCGACTTCCAGGTGCATTCGTTGTGCTCGGTCAGCGGCAGCGCGTCCATGTCAGCCCGCAGGCCGATCATGCGGCCGGGGTTGGCCGCCGAGCGGCCTTGGCCGTGCACCAAGGCCACCACGCCAGTTTTGCCGATGCCGGTGTGGATGCTGTCCACGCCACACACCTGCAGCATTTCGGCCACGCGGCGTGCGGTGTACACCTCTTCAAAGCCCAACTCGGGGTGGGCGTGCAGGTCGCGCCGAAAGGCCGTGAGCTCGGGATGGAACTGCGCGATGCGCGAAAACGCCGCGCCCCGCCCCAACACCGATTGCAGTGAAGCGCCCACGCTCAATGGCCCCCGGGCTTGCCCACGCGCAGGCGCGGGTCCACCACAAAGTAAAGCAAGTCAACGACCAGGTTGATGACCACAAAAATCAATGCAATCAGGCACAAATAGGCC
>CAJBLW010000508.1 GCA_903953985.1 uncultured Burkholderiales bacterium | reverse complement strand
GTCTATGTGCAGGGCGACTTTGCCTTCCGCAAAGGCGGCTCGCGCGAGGTCACGGTCGACTACGGCATCTTGGGCACCATCAAGGGCGTGCGCACCAACACCATTGAGTTTGGTGCTAGCAATGTGCAGGCTTTCATAGGCGTGGGCGGCCCCTACATCCAGGACAGCAACCGCGACGGTTATGTCACCGACCATGACGTCACCGAGGGCGGCATCACCTACAAGGCCGACCCGATCAACAAAAGTGCCATAGGCATTGTGGTGAACGACCTGGAATTCGGGATGACCATCCTGACCACCCAGGCCCCCAACCTGAGCAACCCCAAGTCCATCTTGGTGCCCGAGGGCACTAAATTCACGGCCATGCGTGCCACCGGCAAGCAAATCGCCATGGTGGGTTTGCCAAAGGAGCTGGAGTTTTCCTTTGAAGACGTGCTGTTCGAGCTCAACCAGAGCGATCAAGATGGCATGATTTTGGACTTCACAGATGGTGGTAAGTCCCAAGGCATGTCCATCAACACGGGCAACCCCAATCGCCCCATGGTGTTGGACTTCAAGGAGGACATGCTGACCGCGTCCATCGGCTATGCGCGCATCAACGTTGCGGGCGTGTTGGCCTTGGAGGGTGGCATCACCTTGCAGCGCCGCACCATGAACGACGCTGAGATTTACATTGCGGGCATTGCCATGCCCATGGGTATTGTGGGGGTCGATGCCCTGGTGCTGGGTGGGCGCAACATATCGGCCTTTGCCGGTATCAAAGGCCCTTACGTCACCGACAAGGACAAGTTGGCGACCGATCCTGGCTACCACGACACCGCTGACGAGTACGCTGCCGGCGACGTCAACAAGGACGCCATCGGTTTTGCCATCGTCAACCTTGACTTTGGCATGGTGCTGGCCAACCCCTCTTTCATGGGGCAGACCCTGGACCAGTTGACCTTTGTCGGCATCACGGCCTCGGCTGACTTTGCGGGACTGGTGGGCACAAAACCCTATGTCACGCTGGACGCCAAAGACATCCGCTTTGGCCTGAACATGGCCGTTGTCAACGGCTACCCCATGCCATTGACCTTTGTGGATTTCTCCACGGTCAACGATGGCGGCGCACCGGGCATGGACATCCCGATTGGAGCGAACAACTCCATCAACATGGCCGAGCTCAACAACTTTGAGGTGCGCATTGGCATGCAGGCCAATTTGGGCCTGTTTGGTTTGTTCGAAATCAACGCGCCGGCCTTTGACTTCACCTTTGAGTTCCCGGACACGGGTGATTTGATCCCCAAGATCAACCTCAAAGAGCTGATGAACTTTGACTTCAGCGTTCCTGCGACTGCGCCTTCGTGGTTGCGTGACTCGATCAGCGGCATCAAGGATGCACTCAAAAACGTTGAACTGAATATCAGCATTGATGGCATCAGCGGCAAGATTGACATTCCCAACCTGACGATTCAGCTGGCGGACTTTATCTACTTCCAGGGTGACTTCAAACTCACCATGGGCGACACCTTCACCGCTGACGCTTACACCGGCATAGACCCGATGCTGGGTGGCGCCATCGATTCTGTGCTGGACTTGGCCACAGCAGAATTGATCAAAGTCGTCACGGGACCCGACCTCGCCGATCTGTTGGCGGGCAAGGCCAACATCGTCCAGCGCCTGCTGGGCTTCAACGAAGACTTCACGGTCCTCAATAAGGTCAGCTACAAAGGCACCTCCTTCGGTGCAGGCAACGTCAACCTGTTCGTCGGTGGCGGAGGTAAGCCCGACTTCAGCAAGCCCTTGGCCGATCAGGGCCTGATTGGCTTTGGCATGCAGGACCTGGACTTGGCCATTGGCGTGTACAAGCCCACCTTGCCAGGCGTGCTTGGCACGCTGTTCGGCAATTCGGTGCAAGACGTGATCTCGATCAAGGCCACGGCCGATGAGTTGGGTGCCTACGGCTTTGGCGATTTCCTGAAGATTTTGGGCCGTGACATCACGCTCGAATACAACGACGGTGGCCAGTGGGGCGGCATATTCCGCGCTCTGCCGATTTACCGCGACATCCGCTCCCAGGTGATTGACGCCACCGTTTTGCCGCCCAAAATCACCGAGCGCAAAGGCCATGTGGTGGGCACGGGTGGAGACCCGGTGGCCTTTGACTTCAGTGGCGCGCCCGTCATGGGCTTGGACATTGGCCTGGCTGAAATTTCGCTGGCCGACTTTGTGCACCTGCGTGGATCGCTGGCCTTCCGCAAGGGCGAGATTTTCAACGTCAAGATCGATCCGGGTGGCTTGGGCCCCTTGCTCAGCGACATCAGTGATCTCACAGGCACGGACCTGAACAACATCAACCTCAACGTCGAGGCGATGACTTTGGGCGGTGCCAACTTGGTGGGTTTTGCCGGCATTGGCGGGCCTTACCGCACCGGCAACGACGTGAAGGGCGATGGCATCTTCATGGCCAGTGAAGACCGCAACCGCAACGATGTGCTCGACGCGGGCGAAGACAGCAACAAAAACGGTTTGCTCGACCGCAACGAGGACCGCAACAACAACGGCCTGATGGATGCGGGCGAAGATGCACCCGACGGCATCTTGGACGACATCAACGAAAGCGCAGTGGGTCTTGAAATCCACGACGTGGACTTTGGCTTTGCCATCTTCAAGCCCACCTTGTTTGCGGCCTTGGGGCCGGTCATGCAGACCTACGACCCCATGTTCATCTCGGCCAAAGCCTCGATCAAGCGCGCAGGCCTGGTGGGGATTGACAAGTCGATTTTGTCGGCCGAGCTGCGCGATGTGGAGGTGAACCTCAACACCTTTATGTTTGCCTCGGCACCGGCCTATGTGAAT
>CAJBLW010000507.1 GCA_903953985.1 uncultured Burkholderiales bacterium | reverse complement strand
GGATCAACCAGCACTTTGCGAATCAATGTGATTGACCCCAACGCACCCACTGGCGTGACAGTAGAGGTGCAGGCCTACGCATGGAAGAGCCATGTGTTTCTGTATGATGTGCGAGTCGGGCTTGACCTTGAAACCGGCCGTGACACAGCAGGGCAAGGCACCACTGTCTTCAATGATGTGCTGGATCCTCTGCAGCTATCAGCCACGCGCGCCGCCACAGACGACGCATCGAGTGCAGCCGTGAGCTTGCAGGACGCCATCGCCATCCTCAAGCTGGTCGTTGGTCTGCCAGTCAACGGCAGCGGACAGGCGCTTTCGCCTTACCAGACGCTGGCAGCTGATTACAACGGCAACGGCACCGTCGAGTTGTCCGATGCCATTGATGTGCTCAAGTACGTGGTCGGTCTGCCGGGTACCCAGCCCAGCTGGAAGTTTCTCAGCGAAACCAAAGCCATAGCCGGCATCACCGCCGACCCGACCCAGCCCGGATCCATGCCAGGCCTTGAACTGCCCACCGACAACGGCACCTCAACCTTGCGTGTCGGACTGGTCGGCTTCCTGCGGGGGGATGTGGATGGTAGCTACGCCGGCGCCGCCAACGCCGAAGGCTTGAGCCGGGACTACTTCACCGCGCTGGCCCTGGAGCACAACCTCAACGCCAGCCAGTTTGGGGTGTACTGAGGCAGGGTCTCAGTCACGCACAACCACCCCCGCGATCAGGCGCAGGGATGGGAGCAGGCATGCCTTCCACTGATCAACCTGCTATCTCTCCCTGAATGCGTTTTCCTTCAGAGCGACGATGGGTTTGGACAGGAACTGAAGGATGGTTTTCTTGCCGGTGATGATGTCGACTTGGGCCTGCATCCCCGGCAGGATCAGCAGTTTTTTGTCTATCACTTCAATCGACTTGGTCTGGGTCTCGATGCGGACTTGGTAGAAGGCTTCGCCTTTTTCGTTGGGCACAGCGTCCGCACTGATGTTGGTGACCTTGCCATCGAGTGCACCGAAGATCGAATAGTCGTATGCAGTGATTTTGACGCGGGCGTTTTGCCCGAGTTTGACGAACCCGATGTCCTTGGGCAAGACCATGGCATCGAGCACCAGTTCGTCGTCGGCTGGCACAACTTCCATGATGGGGTCGCCGGGCTTGACGATGCCGCCGATGGTGGTGACAAACACGCGGTTGACGATGCCCTTCATGGGCGACTTGATGTCGGCGCGCAAGAGCTTGTCTTCGATCGCGGGCATGGCCTGCTTGAGTGGGCTGAGGTCGGCCAGGGTGCGGTTGAGTTCGTTGAGCGCCTCCGACCGGAATTGGCGTGTCAAAGCCTCTTGGCGCGAGACGATTTCGTTGATGCCTGAGTTGACCCGTTGGATGCTGACCCTGGCCACGTTGACGCGGCTTTCCTGCTCGACGAGCGAGCGGTCGGCTCGCACCAGCTCAAGCCGAGGCTCCAGGCCGCGCTCGACCAGTCGGGCGATGGTGGCGCGTTCTTCACGGCCGAGCATCAGGCCTTTTTGTGCGCCTTCCAGTGTGACCTGGGTTTCTTCCAACTCCCTGCGCTTTTGCTCGATTTGAGAATTGAGCACGCTGATTTGCGACTCCTGCTCCAGCTTTTTAGACACCAAGGTCGCTTGCTCTGCTGCCATTAGGTCGGGTGCCGATGCCATGACTTGACGGGAGAACTGTGGCGGCTTACCGCTGGCTTGGGCCAGCAGGCGGGCAGCACGGGCGTCCAGCGCCAAGATCTGCTGTTGGCGAGCATTTTGGTCGGCGTTGAGTTGCACATCGCTCAGCGTGAGCAGCAGTTCACCGGCCACCACTTGCTGGCCTTGCTTGACCAGCACCGACTTGACGATGCCGCCTTCGAGGTTCTGGATCACCTGCATCTTGGCGGAGGGCATGACGCGGCCTTCGGCGCGGGTCACATTGTCGACCTCAGCAATCGCAATCCAGGCAAACAGCACCACAAAAAACAGGGTGATGCCCCACAGCAACAGCAGCGATGCACGCTTGATCTGGCCCTTGCCGGAACCGCTGGCGACGATGGTGCTGGCGCCTTCACCGGCGTAGGAGTCGACCCATTTTTTGAGACGGTTTTGAAAGAAGTTGGACATGGCGGGGGCAGGTGCGCTGACGTAAAGGGTAGGGCGTGAAAGGAGCGGTGTTCAGGACGGTGAGGCAGGGGCCGCTGCGGCCGGCGCAGTGGGCTGCGCCACAGCCTGCTGGCGCCTGAGCAGTTGCTCGGGCGTTCCCTGGGCTGCGACCTTGCCTTGCTCGATCACGATGATCTTGTTGACAATTTGCAGCAAGCTCGCCTTGTGAGTGATGGTGACAAAGGTGCGTTGGCCAATTTCGCTGCCGATTTTTTGCAACAGCGTGGCTTCCGCGCCCTGGTCCATGGCGCTGGTGGCTTCGTCAAACAGCAGGATTTGCGGCTTACGTAAAAGTGCCCTGGCAATCGCCACGGCCTGGCGCTGGCCGCCCGACAGGCCTTCGCCGCGCTCGCCCAGTCGCAGGCCATAGCCTTCGGGGTGCTGCTTGACGAAGTCGTCGACGCCGGCAATCTGTGCGGCGTGCAGAATTTCGGCGTCGTTCGGGTAGTCGCCGCCCAAGGCGATGTTTTGTTTGATGGTGCCACCAATGAGCCAGACATCTTGCAAGACAACGCCCAGAGCCCGACGCAAGTCGGCTGGATCGATCTGGCGCACGTCCACACCGTCGATGAGCACCGAGCCCGAGTCTGGTTTGTAAAGACCCAAAATCAGTTTGGAGACCGTTGTTTTGCCTGAACCGACCTTGCCGATGATGGCCACCTTGTCGCCCGGGGCGATTTGAAAAGACACGTCGTCCAGCGTCGGGCGTGAAGCGCCGGGGTAGCTGAAGGTGACGTTGCGAAACTCGATCGCGCCCTTGAACTCGGGCCGGCTCAAAAACACCTGACCATGGGCGTGCTCACGCTCGTGCGACATCAGCAGGTTCAGCGCTTTGTAGCTGGTGCTGGTCTGGTTGATGCGGGTCAGCAGTTGGGTGATTTGCGCCATGGGGGCAATCGCTCGGCCGGCCAAAATTGTGCAGGCGATGATGGCGCCAAAGCCGAGCTGGCCATCGCGGACCAGCAAAGCGCCGACGGCAATCACGCCGACTTGAACAAACTGCTGCGCCATGTTAGCCACGTTGGTTGCCAGTTGCGCCAACATGCGGGATTTAAGACCAATGTGCGATTGGTGCGACACCGCATCTTGCCAGCGCCGGCGCATCAGCGAGCCTGCGCCCAGCGATTTGATGGTTTCCAGGCCGTTGAGCGTTTCGACCAAAATGGCATGCTTGTGGTGGCCGTCTTCCTGCGACTCTTTGACCAGACGGCTCAGTTGGGGCTGTACCGCCAAGCCCGACAGCAGCATCACCGGAATGGCCAAAAACGGCACCCAAAACAGCGGCCCGCCAATGAGCCAAATCACGAACAAAAACAAGATGGCAAAAGGGATGTCGATGAAGGTCGTCAGAGTGGCCGAGGTCAGGAAGTCACGGATCGACTCGAACTCCTTCATCATGCTGGCCACAGCGCCACTGCTGCCCCGGCGCGACTGCAGCTTGGCGTCCAGCATGTGTTCAAACAAGCTGTCGGCAATGGCCGCATCGGCCTTGGCGCTGGCCAAGTCCAGAAAGTAGCCGCGCAGCGTGCGAATGGCAAAGTCACTCACAAAGATGATCGCTACGCCGATCAACAAAGCCACCAAAGTATCGGTGGCGTTGTTGGGGATGACTCTGTCGTAGACAATCATCGAAAAGACCGAGCTTGCCAGTGCAAACACATTGACCAGCAGCGCAGCCAGACCCACTTGGATATAGACCCAACGTGTCCGTAAAATCGGCCCCCAGAACCAGTGGCCATGGCGGCCCTGACCCGCCGTAGGGGCAGATTCGTCGCCGGCGCCGAGTTTGCCCAGATCGCGCTTGGCCAGGCACAAGCAACGGCCAGTCAGTTGGCCAAAAAGGTCCTGCTTGGTGGTCCATTCGGGCTTATCTGAACGCTTGGGGTCCACCACCAGCAGCAAGCCTTCATCGTTGACCGAAAGCAGTGCCAACGCGCCAACTTCGTGTGTCAGGCAAATGGCGGGCAATTCGGGCAGCGAACTCAGGGCACTGCCGTGCTCGTTGATCTCGACCTCGTAGCCCAGGCTGTCTGCGGCCTCGAGCAGGTCGTCTTCGGTCCAAAAGCCCAGCGAGCCATTGATGCGCGCGCGCAGCGAGGTCGACGACATGGGTTGCTCGTGCCAAGCCAGGACAGCCCTCAGGCAAGCCTCCAGTGCATCGATCTGTTGGGAAATGGATTCGTTGTTCATGCGTTGAGGTTCACTGGGTTCGACGGACATCGTACCGAGCGACAAAAATCAGTCACGG
>CAJBLW010000506.1 GCA_903953985.1 uncultured Burkholderiales bacterium | reverse complement strand
GTGTCACTTGGTAGCCCCAGGCGCTCAATTGCTCGGCCACCAGGTCGCTGGTGCGGTACTCCTTGTAGCCCATCTCGGGGTGCTTGTGAATGTCGCGGCGCACCGCAATGACTTCATCTGCTAGGGCATCAAGGGCGTGCAGTTTGTCGTGCAGAAAAGCTTCGCTGGGGGCGTTCATGGCAGGACCTCGTCGATTACTGGACTTGCAGATTAATCGATTTCGCGATGGCACGGTAGCGCTCGATGTCGCCGAGGTAAATGCGGGCCAGCTCGGCCGGTGTGCGAGAAGGCAGGACCACGTTGCCGCTGGATTCCAGGGCCTTGCGGGTTTCGGGCACTTCAGCGGCAGCATAGAAGGCCTTGTTCAGGGTGTTCACCACGGCGTCCGGGGTGTTCTTGTGGACTTGGACACCAGCCCAAATGTCAAATTCCATGGACTCGAGCCCTTTCATGGCGGCCATGGCCGGGAATTGCTTGAACAGCGCATGCGGGGTTTTCGACGTCACGGCCAAGCCCTGTACCTTGCCGTCGATCAGGGTTTGCGGGATCGAGCCTGCCATGGGCAAAAAAGCCATGTCGATCTGCCCACCCATCAAGTCGGACAGGAGGGGCGCTATGCCTTTGTAGGGTACATGCAGCATGTCCACTTTGGTGAGTTGAGAGAACTTTTCGCCAATCAGGTGGTACAACGACCCAGGCCCCACGCTGCCGTAGCTCAGCGGCTTGTTGGTGCTTTTGCGTGCCAGAGCCAGAAGTTCATCGACGGTCTTGACGTTGAGCGTATTGCGCACCGCCAGGACCGTGTTGGTGGTGGCAAATTGCGCGACCAGTTTGAAATCTTCTGATTTGTACTTGACGCCCTGGATGGCCATGGGGGCCAGCACCAATTCCATGGGGCTGCCCAGACTCAGGGTGTAACCGTCTGCCGGGGCGTTGACCAGTTTGCTCAAGCCGATCGAGCCACCCGCGCCGCCGATATTCTCGATGATCATGATTTGCCCCAGTTTGGCGGCGGCATCTGGTTGGACCTTGCGTGCGAAGAAGTCAGAGGGGCCACCAGCGGGGTAGGGCACGATCAGGTTGATGGTTTTGGCTGGATAGGTTTGCGCTAGGGCAGGGCCGAAGGCGCTGGTTGCCACGGCCAGGCCGGCGAGAAGTTGTTTGAAGTTCATGGTGTCTCCGGTAGGTTCAAGGGTTCTGCATGGTTGAAATGACCAAGAACAAATCGTAAAAACTCCAAATGAATGTGTCCAATGACTTATTTTCCTGATAATCATTCGTAAAATGAATGCATGAACCTCAGACACCTTGAACACTGGCTGGCGCTGGCCGATACCGGCTCCTTCAGCCGCGCGGCAGAAAAACTGCACATCACCCAGTCTGCTCTGAGCCGAAGCATCCAGGCGCTGGAGGATGACCTGGGTGGCCTCTTGGTCGACCGTGTGGGCAAAAAAAACGAGCTCACACCCTTGGGCCGTTCCGTGCTGGAGCGGGCACGGCGCATCGTGCACGAGGCCCAAGAGCTCAAACAAGGCGCTGCTTTGCTGCAGCAAGGCGGCTTGGGCAGTTTGCGGGTGGGTCTGGGCTCGGGCCCAGGGGCCATGCTGATGACCCCTTGGCTGCGTTACATGGCCGAACACCATCCGACGGTACAAGTGAGCGTGTCGCGCGGCCCGACCGAGCTGCAACTGGTGCAGTTGCGTGAGCGCGAACTGGATGCGCTGGTGGTCGATGTGCGGCGGGTGGCGGCTGCACCTGACCTGAACATGACGCAGGTGGTCGAGATGCCCGCCGGTTTCGTGTGCCGGCAGGGTCATCCTGTCTTGAAACGTCACCCCGGGCAGGTGCCGTTTGACGCCCTGCTGGATTACCCGTTGGCATCCACACCTTTGTCGCAAGAGGTGGCGCGCATGCTGGTGGACCACTATGGCCCCCGGGCGAACCCAGCGCAGCTGACCACCTTGCAGTGCGAGGAGATCGCCAGTCTGATCGACGTGGTGCGTCAAACCGATGCGATTTACCTGGGGATCGTGGGCGCGGCAGGCCTGGGCTTGGCCGATGGGTCGCTTGTCGCTTTGGACATGGACCCGCCGTTTCTGGGTTCGGCGCGTCTGGCACTCATCACCTTGGCGGGCCGAACCGAGTTGCCGGTGATGTCGGTGTTTCGTTCATTTGTGGATCGGAAGATGCCACAGGCTGCAAACTTTGGATCTTGAGTTGGGCGCTGCGCACCGCCATGGCGGGTGCGATGGGCGTGCACCGCACGCCTGTGGATCAAGCCACCACCACCCGCAGACCCATCAGCAAGGCGATCAGCACCAGCAGAATTTGCACACCCCGCCGAAAACGTTCGGGCGATATCCTGTCACTTTGCCGGTGCCCCAGCCAGATGCCCAGCAGCATGGCGGGCAGCCAGGCGATTGACCAAAAAACGGTGGGGCCGGTGATGTCCTGCATGCTCGCAGGGACAATGCCCAGGCTGCTCATGCCGAACAGGCACATCAGGGCGAACAGATCGGTGAACAGGAAAAAAACCGCCAGGCTGGCCCGCATCACCGCCGGGGCCAGCCGGTTCTGGTTGAATACCATGGCCACGGCAATGCCGCCGATGGCGGCCAGTCCATTGAGCCAGCCACTGAAGACGCTGGTGCCCCATTGCAAGGAACGGCCGGGTTCGCCATGGGGGCGCAGGCCGCGCAGTTGCGCCAGGGCGATTCCTAAAATGATCACCGCCAGCAGCAGGCGCATTTGATCGGGCGCCAGACTTTGTTGCGTCAGTACGCCCAAAGGAATGAAGAGCACATTGCCCCACACCAGCACGCGCAACCAGGACCAATGCACATGGGGCCAACTGGTTTTGAGGAGGCTGATGCTGGCCGCAATTTCCAGCACAAAGAGGGCCGGCACCACTTGCGATGGCAGCATGAACAACGAAAGCCCACTCACGCACAAAGCAGAAAAGCCAAAGCCGGTCAGCCCCCGCACCATGCCAGCAATCAACACCACCATGCTGCTCAGCAGCAGGCTCATGGCGTTGGCGTTTTCTGGTAACGAGAGAAAGGACTCCATGTTCATCTTCGTCGTGGGCGCAAGGCACCCAGAATTTGAGTGAAGACCCGCTGGCCTTGCAAGTCCTGCAGGTCGAGCATGTCGCTGTGGCGGAAATAGCCGCTCATGTCGAGGCCCACGCCCAGAGCGGTCAGCTCAACGCGGCCGCTTCGTTCGATGCGATCGGTCACGGCCAGCAAATGCTGCTCCAGGTACAAGGGGTCGTTGGTTTGCGCCGTGGCGCTGTCGCTGGGGCAGCCGTCCGAGATGACCAGCAGGATGCGGCGAGACGCGCTTTGCGCCAGCAACCGTTGCTCGGCCCAGAGCAGGGCTTCGCCGTCCAAGCATTCGCGGTAAAGATCGGGTTTGAGCAGGGCCGCGATGTCGCGCCGGGCCAAGCGCCAGGCTTTTTCGGCGCTCTTGAAGACGATGTGGCAGCGCTCGTTCAGGCGGCCCGGTGCGGGCGGCTGACCGGCGCGGCGCCAGTCGCGCAGGGCGCGCCCGCCGCTCCAGGCACCGGTGGTAAAACCCAGCACCTCGCAGGGCACGCCCGCCAAGTCCAGGGCGCGGCTCATCACATCCACCAGCAAGGCGATGGGCTCGCGCTGCGCCTTCATGCTGCCCGAGCAGTCGATCAAAAAGCACACCGCCGAATCGGGCACGGCGCGCTGTCGTTCGCGCACAAACAGCTGCCGCTGCAGGGGGTTGGCCACCAGTTGCGACAGCCGGCTGCCGTCGATGCGCCCTTCGTCCTGGCCGTTGTCATGGCCTTGCCAGCGCGGTGGGCTGAGCAGCGCCTTGAGCTGGCGCACCAAGGGCTGCAAGGCCACGCCCTGCTGAGCGATGCGTTCGTCCAGCTGCAGGCGCAGAGCTTGCCGCTCGGCCGCACGCACCAAATCCGTTGCCTGCACCGTGCGGTCATAGGCGGTGGTGAAAACGGTGTAGCCGCGCAACACCTCTTCGGGGCTTAGGCTGCGGCCCGGTGCGGCGATGGCCGCATCTTTGTCCTCACCGCCCTCAAAGTCGATCCACAGCGACAGCCGCTCGCGTGTGGGCTGTGCCGGGTTGATGCGCTTGGCGGGTGGCTGCGTCTGGCCTGCCACCGTGTGCTGGGCAACGCTGCGGGCTATGTTCAGGGCGTGCGTGCCATAAAGGGCCTGGTCGTGACGCGTCAGGCGCAGGCCGCGCACGTCATGGCCAATGACCTCGGACAAGGCAAACCGGGTCGACTCAATCAGGTCCATCAGTGCTTCTGGTACGGCCTCGCCCACCACCCTTGCGCGGCAGATCAGGGCCACGGTGAGCAGCGTGAGGCCTTGCACGGTTTCGGCCAGGTCCGACTGGCCCAGCGCCACGGCCCAGACCTCGAAGCGGTGGCGCAGGTTGTGCGCTGCACCGGGCAGGCCCAGCCCGGGGGCCAGCGACTCGACGCGGATTTGCTCCAGCATTTCCACGATCAAGCGTTCCAGCGGCATCAGGGGCTGGCGCTCGCACAGCGCACGGTGCAGCGCCGAATCGGAATGGCGCAGACGCAGCGCCGCGCCATCGCTGGCGGCGCGAAACGAGCGCCAGTCGTCCTGGCCATGCACCGGGTGCAGATGGGGGGCAAAGTCGGGCAGGCGCAGGTTGTTGCGGTACAGGCGGCGCTGGCGGTAGTGCAAATCAGCTTGCGCGCTCAGGGCGCGGGCGCTGGCCGCGCACAAATCGTCTTGCGCGTGCTGTTGACGCAGCAAGGCTTGTTCGCTGGGGCCATCATGGCCAGCGCCCAGGTCAGTCAGCGCCGCCAAGCCCGGCTCGCTCATGGCGTGCCCAGCTCCTGGTCAAAGCAGCGCTGAAAGTATTCGCCCAGCACCGGGCGTTCGGACTCGTCGCCCTTGTTGATGAAGCTCAGGTGCAGCGCCAGTTGCAGGTCGCCAAAAATGTCCAGGTTTTCGGCCCAGCTGATCAGGCTGCGCGGGGACATGAGGGTGGACAAATCGCCCACCTTGAAGCCTTGGCGCGTGAGGTTGGCAAACTGCACCATGGCCTGCAACTGCGTTTGGCGTGCGTCGTCGCGCATGCTGGGCACACGGGCGCGCACGATGGCCATTTCTTGCTCGGGCGGCAGATGGTTCAGCGTGGCGACAATGTTCCAGCGGTCCATCTGCGCCTGGTTGAGCTGCTGGGCACCGTGGTACAGGCCATTGAGGTTGCCCAGGCCCACCGTGTTACTGGTGGCAAAAAGGCGAAACAGCGGGTGCGGCTTGAGCACCTGGTTCTGGTCGAGCAGGGTGAATTGCCCGTCACGCTCCAGCAGGCGCTGGATCACGAACATGATCTCGGGCCGCCCCGCGTCGTACTCGTCAAAGATCAGCGCCACCGGTCGCTGCAGCGCCCAGGGCACGATGCCGGGTTGGAATTCGGTCACCTGCTGGCCGTCGCGCAGCACCACCGCATCGCGCCCCACCAGGTCCAGGCGGCTCAGGTGCCCGTCCAGGTTGATGCGCACACAGGGCCAGTTCAGACGGGCGGCCACTTGTTCAATGTGGGTCGATTTGCCCGTGCCGTGCAGGCCCTGCAGCATGACCCGGCGGTTGTGTTCAAAACCGGCCAGCAGGGCCAAGGTGACTTCGCGGTTGAAGCGGTAATCGGGGTCGATGTCGGGCACATGCTCGGAGCGCTCGCGAAAGGCGGTGACCTTGAGAGGGCTGTCGATGCCAAAAACGCTGCGCACATCCAGGCGTTGCAGATCAGAGGGGGTGTTCATGGCATGGCCTCGGTTTCAATGGCGCTGATGGCTTGGGCCGCGCGTTGCAGGGCAGGCAAGAGTTGCAGGCAGCGCTCGGGTGTCAGGCGCAACACCGGCGCCTGCACCGCCACGCACAGGTTGGAGCTGCCCTGTGCAGAAGGAACAAGCACTGCCACACACATCAGGCCGGGCAAAAATTCTTCGTTGTCCAGGGCAAAGCCCTGGCGCTTGACCTGCTTGACCTCTTGCTCCAGCGCAGCCATGTCGGTCAGGGTTTTGGGGGTGTAGGCGTCCAGCGGCGCATGGGCCAGCAGGCGCTGGCGTTGGGCCGGGCTCATCTGTGACAAAAACACCTTGCCGCTGGCCGAGCAATGCACGGGCACCCGCGAGCCCGGGTGCAGGTAAAAGCGCAGGGGGGCCGAGGTCTCCACCCGGTCCAGGTAGATCACCTCGCTGCCGCTCAAGGCTGTCAGGTTGCAGCTCTCGCCCACTTCGTTCACCAGATGGCGCAGCACAGCGTGGCGTGCGCCGTGTGCGGTGTCGTTGATGAGCAGGTTTTCTGCCAGTTTGCGCAGACGGTTGCCCGTGCCGTAAAGCCGGGCGTCGGCGGTGCGCTCCAGCAAATGCGCGCTTTCGAGTTGCTGCAGCATGCGGTGCAAGGTGGCCTTGGGCAGACCGGTTTCGTCGGCCAGGTTTTGCAACGAAAAGTAGCTGCTTTTGCTGGCAATCACCTCCAGCAGGGCAAACAGGCGCAAGGTAGGTGTGTCCCCATTGATCTCAGTGGGGGCCGATGCGGGCAGGGGGACGGAGGCAAGTGACATCGCTGCATCATAGTGGAAAACCCGAAAAATGGAACAAATCGGATCGATAAGTGAAATTTCGATTGATTTGTAGGGGGCGGCTGTCTATAGTGACCTTCAGTTTCGGATTTCGGAACCTCAGGTTTCGATTCTTTGTGATCCCCCTATTTTTCAGGAGCAGCCCATGAGCACCCCCAAAACCGACAAACGCACCGTGGCCAGTGGCGTGCAGAAGATGACGCCTTCAGAGGCTTTTGTGGAAACCATGGTCGCCAATGGCGTGACCGACATGTTCGGCATCATGGGCTCGGCCTTCATGGACGCGATGGACATTTTTGCCCCCGCAGGCATCCGATTGATACCGGTGGTGCACGAGCAGGGCGGGGCGCACATGGCCGATGGTTATTCCCGTGTGAGCGGACGCCACGGCGTGGTCATTGGCCAAAACGGCCCGGGCATCAGCAACTGCGTCACGGCCATTGCGGCGGCCTATTGGGCGCACAGCCCGGTGGTCATGATCACCCCCGAAACCGGCACCATGGGCATGGGCCTGGGTGGTTTTCAAGAGGCACAGCAGTTGCCGATGTTCCAAGAGTTCACCAAGTACCAGGGCCATGTGAACAACCCCAAGCGCATGGCCGAGTTTACGGCGCGCTGCTTTGACCGCGCCATCTCGGAAATGGGGCCGACCCAGCTGAACATTCCACGCGATTACTTCTACGGCGAAATCAACTGCGAAATTCCCCAGCCCATGCGCGTGGAACGCGGTGCGGGGGGTGAAAACAGCCTCCATGCAGCCGTGGAGCTGCTGGCCAATGCCAAGTTTCCGGTCATTTTGTCGGGCGGTGGTGTGGTCATGGGTGACGCGGTCAAGGAATGCGTGGCCCTGGCCGAGCGCCTGGGTTCGCCCGTGGCCAACGGCTACCTGCGCAACGACTCCTTTCCGGCCAGCCACCCGCTGTGGGCCGGTCCGCTGGGCTACCAGGGTTCCAAGGCGGCCATGAAGTTGATCGCACAGGCTGACGTGGTGGTGGCGCTGGGTTCGCGCATGGGGCCGTTTGGCACCTTGCCGCAGCACGGCATGGACTACTGGCCCAAAGACGCCAAGATCATCCAGGTCGAAGCCGACCACACCAATTTGGGTTTGGTCAAAAAAATCACCGTGGGCATCCACGGCGACGCCAAGGCGGTGGCCATTGAACTGCTCAAGCGCCTGTCGGGCCGTCACCTGGCCTGTGACACCAACAAGGCTGAGCGCGCTGCCAACATCCAGGCCGAAAAAGACGCTTGCGAAAAAGAACTCGACGCCTGGACTCACGAAAAAGACCCCTTCAGCCTGGACATGGTGGAAGAGGCCAAGGGCGAGCGCACACCCCCAGGCGGCACT
>CAJBLW010000505.1 GCA_903953985.1 uncultured Burkholderiales bacterium | reverse complement strand
GTTCGAGCCCAGGTCGAGGAGCCAAATTCCCCTTACAGGGTATAGAAAGCCTGCTATTCAAACGATAGCAGGCTTTTTTATTTGGTGCCAATGGGACACTGGCGGGACACTGCCCCACCACCATGCCCAACAGGTCACCGCCAATGGCGGCACTTGAAATTGGCTTCTCAGCACATAGATACGCCACAGCGACGAAACAGTCGTGCCCTTGTGTGGGTACGTTTTGGAGCAACCCACGCGGTACAAGGTTTTACCCCCCACCCGCATGGTTCCAGCTCTGTTTTACTGAAGGAGTCGCCAATGGCAGCCATCGAAACCCGTCGCAACGACGACGGCACCCAATCCTATCGGGCCAAAATTCGCCTGAAGGGGCACCCACCCGAGTCCGCCACCTTTGATCGCCTTACAGACGCCAGGCGCTGGGTGCAAAGCACCGAAGCTGCGATGCGGGAGGGGCGGCACTTCAAGACCGCCGAAGCCAAACGCCACACCTTGGGCGATTTGGTGGACCGCTATATCAAAGAAGTGTTGCCCATCAAGCCCAAGAATGCGTCCAACTCGGAGCAGCACCTGGACTGGTGGAAGTCAAAACTCGGTGCTTATGCACTGTCCGACGTGACCCCCGCCCTGATCGTCAAGTGCCGCAACGAACTGTTGGCCACCACCACCCGGCGCGGTACCAAGATGGGCAATGCAACTGTGGTGCGTTACATGGCCTCAATGTCGCATGCCTTTAGTCTGGCTGTGAAGGACTGGCAGTGGATCGACGACTCCCCATTGCGCAAGGTGACCAAACCGAAGGAACCACGGGGCCGGGAGCGGTTCCTGTCTGACGCCGAGCGCGATGCATTGCTGCAAGCATGCCGGGCCTCCACCAGCCGGTTCCTGTACACCGTCGTGGTGCTGGCGTTGTCCACAGGCATGCGCCGGGGCGAGATCATGGCGCTGCGCTGGCCGCAGATCGACCTGATCAACGGTCGCATCCTGCTCTTTGAAACAAAGAACGACACTTCCCGTGCCGTGCCACTGGCCGGAATGGCTCTTTCCATGATGAGTGACCTGGCCAAGGTGCGCCGCCTTGAATCTGACCTGGTATTTTATGGCGAGGCGGGTGATCAGCCCGTGGACTTGACCAAACCATGGACGACGGCCCTGGAAAAGGCCAAGGTGCCCAACTTTCGGTTTCACGACCTGCGGCACAGCGCGGCATCGTATCTGGCCATGAATGGTGCGACCACCATCGAAATTGCCGCTGTGCTGGGCCACAAGACGCTACAGATGGTCAAGCGATATAGCCACCTGGCAAACAGCCACACCAGCAGCGTGGTGACGGCCATGAATGAGAAGATTTTTGGAGGTAAACCACCATGCTGACGATTCCCATTGCAGGACAACTGGCCATACCGATTCGGGCGATCCCGTACTGTTCACACGGGTTTCTTTCTGCGGCAAGTGTGGCAGCCTTTTTAGCCAACCCCAATTCAATTGCGGGTGAATACGATCCGCATACGTGTAATGACCCAGATCATCCGTTGACCCGATATGATGGTCCGCCCGCCCCGTTCCGAATCGACGCCTTGGGCCAAGTCGAGCGACTCCACCCAGGCATATTTCATTCCATTCCACAACAGGTGGCCGATGCGGCGGCAACCGGCCACACGCTGGATGCAGTAAAGGCTTTGCCACCTGGCGTGTTTGTGTGGCTGAAGGATGTCCGAGCACTCTTTTACTTTCTCGACTTTCAGCTCCATCGCCAAGAATACAACGCCCGCGGCGACGTTGAACATTTTCGGCATTGGCTGGATGCGCCCTTTGTGAATATCGACACGGTAACCACAGAGTTGATATTGGAGGGGACCGGGAATCTGTTCGGCTCGCCGCCAACGCCAACGCCAACGCCAGCATCCACGTCGCCGTCGACAGCACCCGTTCAAAAGTGTGGGCGAGCGTCCACCAAAACACGTGACAAGAGTATTGCCGATGAGGCGCTAGCCCATGTTTCCGCCCAAGCAAATTTGGGTATCCCATGGAAGAAGATTGATGTCGTCAAGACATTCTCGCAAAGGAACAATCTGAGCGAAGAGCGTTACGGTCGCATTCTCTCCAATGCCAAAATCCAGTGGTCCACATTTAAGGAAATCGCCTTTCAGAATGGGGCGCTGAAGAAGTCCTAAATCAATGGCGACTTGAGGCGAAATTGGGCGCGTTGAAGTCGCCCTCATACGACATCGACTCGCGACACCTCCTCTGCAAAAAATGCCTCCGCGACACCCGGCAACCCTGCCGGATACCGTCCACAACACGGAGGCTATATGCCACATTCAACCACTGCAAAGACTGAACTCATTCCGGCCACCAACTGGAATGAGCACCACCCCTGGCCGCCCATCGGCGGCCTACGCCACCTGATCTTCTTCGCCGACACCAACGGCTTCAACAAAGTCATCCGCCGCATTGGCCGTCGTGTGCTGATCGACGAAGCCGCGTTCTTCGACTGGGTCAACAGCCAGGGAGGTGCGAAATGAAACGCCGGAAGCCCGCACAACACGCGACCAACGCAGGCATCCTGGCCGAAGCCCGCATCTCAGATGACCCTGAAACCATGTGCATCGACCAGCTGGCCCCCGAAGTCCAGGCGCACATCGCGTCAGCCCGACTAAAAGGGTTTCAACCCGTCAGCGTGCGATGGCCTGGCGGTCAATTCGCTCTCATGTTTTGCGAGCCAGGCACTCGATGGCCCAGCACCACAAACATCATCACTGCCTACAAGCATTGCCTCAAAACGAATCAAGTTTTTCCTGAAGGAACTCAACATGAATAATCTCGCTCGCACCCCAGACCTGAACCAGGCCGATGACTTCCTTGAAGCCCTCGATCCTGGCGCGGACTTCACCTTCCAGACGTTTCCTGAAGGTGACACTCCCAGCAGCGTATCGCCGACCATCCTGC
>CAJBLW010000504.1 GCA_903953985.1 uncultured Burkholderiales bacterium | reverse complement strand
GTTCAGACGTGTGCTCTCCGATCTGGGATTTGTATGCCGCCGGAACCGGTGGGACTCAAGTTGACGGGTACACAGTTATCTTTGCGCACGGCAATTTAGAATCAATTCAAGGGGTTAAACCCACGAATGTCGCAGAATGGAATGGTTTAGTCGATATGATAAAAAACTCGGGCGCCTGGAAGCCTGGGCAACCCATAATATTAGATGCTTGCAATACTGGTGAAATTGATAACGGCGTTGCAAGTGCTTTGGCAAAAAGTTTAAACGTAAAAGTCATAGGTTCAAACACGACCACTTGGAATATTCCGTCATTTAGTACAAGCGGAATTACAGGGTCATACCAAAAACTGTCTGAAACTATTCCCAATTTACTCTCGCCTGGTATTTGGAAGACATTTGGTCCTGACGGCTCGCTGTTGAGTACAACGACTAAAAAGCCATTTTAAAGAGTTATTCATGAAAAAAATATTTATTGGATTATTTGCATTTTTTTTGGTTGTTTTGATTTATTTGGAGATAGAAAATATTTTCAATCCATCAGATTCGGGCGATATGAGGTGGGTGAACTATGAGATTACCAAATTCAAAGCAAATCGTGGGGATATAAAATCAAAGACCCATCTATTGAGCTACTATCAATACAACGATAATAATTCAAGAGGGGCTGAGATTGCCGGTCTATTAAAGGATATTGTTGGTCAAGGGTATGGCGGCATAAAAAATGGCGGCGACGGTGTGACAGTTGATTTAATTAATGCATGCGAATATCGCAGATTATTCAAGCCTTCAGATGTAGCCGATGCATTTGAAATGATAAAAACTGTTGGCGGCGGGCTTACCCCACTTGGTCAAGATATAGAAAAGCGTTGGCGCAATGGTGACTTTCCCAATTGCCCTGCCCCAGAAAGTTCAAAATAAAAATGTGTTCGGAGGTGGTTTGATGTCGACGACCGCGCTCCTGACTGAACTTACCGCCACCAGCGTGAGCGTGAGCGCAGGCAACGAGTTGAACACCTACGGCACCAGGGTATCGTCCGGTGGCCGGGTGAGCCTGCAAGCAGGCGGCGCAGCCAACTACTACGCGGTCTATGACCAAACCAACAACCGTGACGACAGCACCAAAACCCGCAGTTTCTTTGGCATCCAGTATTCCAAATCCCGCAGCTCCAGCAGCTCCATAGAAAACACCCCGCTGGTCACCCGCCTGCAAAGCCAGGCCGAGCTGGTGAGCAACTCTGGCGGTGACACCTTGCTGCAAGGCACACAGGTCAGCGCCGGCGGTGGTTACGCCTTCAACGCCGGTGTGGGAGAAAAAGCCCGGGCCGATGCACGCATCATCTTGGAGGGCGTCAAAACCACGGTGCAGCAAAGCCGCACCAGCAAAAGCGACGCAGTGGTTTGGCAAACCCTAACCAACTCGGGCAGCAACACCGAAACCCTGGCCCTGCCCAGTTTTGCCGGCGGGGGCACGTTCAGTGCGCCTGGGGGTATCTCGGTGCAAATCCCCGAAGGCAACTTCAAAAACCAGATCCAAACCCTGAGCCAGCAGCCCGGCATGGGCTACCTGAACGACTTGGCCGCACGCAAGGACGTGAACTGGCAGGCGGTCAAGCTGGCCAACGACCAGTGGAACTACAGCCAGTCGGGGCTGACGCCTGCGGGTGCGGCGCTTATTGGTTTAGCCGTGGCCATGGCCACCGGTGGAACTGGTGCGAGCTTGATAGGTACCACGGGTACTGTGAGCACGGCTGCGGCCAATGCGGCCTTCACCAGCCTGGCAGCACAAGCGAGCATCACACTGATCAATAACAAAGGCGATGTGGGTAAGACCTTGAAGGAACTGGGCAATAGCCATACCGTCAAGAACATGATCATTGCAGCAGGGGTGGCCGGTGTGACGACGTATACGGCCGACTGGGGCCGCACTGTGCTGACCGATACGGGCAACACCTTGGTGACAGACTGGGCCAAGCGCAGTCAAGCCTATGCCCTTAACACTGCCGCCAAGGGCATCTTGTCTGGCTCCAACTCCAGCAGCGATTGGTGGACGGTGGCAGCACTGGGCTTGAGCGGCGAGGCTTACCAGTATCAGGCGGGGCGTGGGGCTGATGTGCGGCCGGGGGTGGATAGGGCGGATCCTGTCGTGGATAAGCTCGACAACGAAGGCGGGCTGTATCGAATGACGCGCGTGATGGTTAATGGTGTGCTGCGCGAAGGCAAGAATATTGGGCATAACGAGCAATGCATGTCTATTGTTTCCATCTGCCACGGCACCCCCATCAGCAATGCGCTGAACATCCTGCCGGGTTTCAATGCCTTTGCGACGCTGCACGACGGCTGGGGCGAGTGGATGGCTCAAGGGAAAACCTGGAACACCGCCACAAACATCGGCTCCATGCCTCCGGCGCTGATCGTGAACTACGGCGCGCTGCTCGATCAGTACCGTTACATCAATGCAAGAAGGAAGTAATGCCATGAGAAGTCTAAAAGTTCTGCCAGTATGCGCTGCCTTGTTGTTAGGTGCATGCGCAATCCCGGGGTTTGGCCCGTATGCGGCTGAGAGGGTAAATCGCTTTATTGGTACCAAATATACAAATCCTTCAAACCTCCAGCGCCACCCTGGTACAAGAAGTCCTTATGGTCACGGTGAAGGGTGGCTATACCGCACCGAGCGAGAAGGCCCAGGAACCCGTTACTTCATTCGCTTCGATTACGAGCGCTGCAAGTACTCCCTCTACGTTGATGAAAACGACATCATCCGGTCTTGGCGCGATGAGCGAGGAACAAGCCATATGAACCGTTGTCTGGTGCGCTGACAAGTGAGTCAGCCGATGCTTGTAAAAGGAGGATTTATGCGGATTTCGAGGTGGGTGTGTTCAAGTTTGCTGGCCGTGGTTCTATGCGCGCTGTATGGTTGTGCCGCCGTGGGTGTGACAAGCTCCGAGGACCCCAGCAAGAAGCTTACGGACGCAGGTTATTTGCTCGATCAGGGGCGCGCCCTGCCTGCGGAGCGTCTCATTCATGAGGCCATTGCAATTTATCGGGAGCGTGACGAACCTCACGGCTTGGGCTACGCCTATGGCTTGTACGCAGAGCTGCTGCAATCGAATGCGGTCAACAAGGCGGAGCTCTCCTACATGCGCCACGGATTCCGGGATGCTTCGATCACTTTGACCAATCGATTCGAAAAATCGGCTGAGTACATACGAATGGCTATCGTGCAGTATGAACAGGCGATAGATCAGCACAGGCGAGCGGATAAGTACGACGCATTGACCAATTCCCACTTGCACTTGGCTTGGCTGCATCAGCGACTATCGGAGAAGGCGGCCGCTTGCAAAAACTTTCAGAAGACTCTGGAGGCCTACGCGATGAACCAGTTGCGCAACCCGCAAGCCAAACCGCATCAGCCCAGGAGCGGGCAGTCAATCGCTGACTATGTTGGCGACCAAATGCGTAAGGCCCAGTGTGCCGAGGCTTTGTGAACCGCAGACTGAGTCCCTACGGCACCCAGGTCAGCGCCGGTGGCGGCTATGCTTTCAACGCCGGGGTGGGCGAGAAGGCCCGGGCTGATGCCCGCATCATCGTGGAGGGCGTCAAAACCACGGTGCAGCAAAGCCGCACCAGCAAAAGCGACGCAGTGGTTTGGCAAACCCTAACCAACGCGGGCAGCAACACCGAAACCCTGGCCCTGCCCAGCTTTGCCGGCGGGGGCACCTTCTCTGCGCCAGGCGGGTTATCAGTGCAAATTCCCGAAGGTGATTTCAAGAGCCAGATCTCCAAGCTCAGCGCACAGCCCGGCATGGGCTACTTGAACGACTTGGCAGCGCGAAAAGACGTGAACTGGCAGGCGGTCAAACTGGCCAACGACCAGTGGAACTACAGCCAACAAGGGCTGACGCCTGCGTGGGCAGCTTTGCTGTCGGTGGCCGTGGCCTGGGCAACGGCGGCATGGGGGCCAGCCTGATTGGTGGCACCGTGACGACCACCACGGCCGCAGGGGTGACAGTCACCACCACGACCACGGCGGGCCTGATGGCCAACGCGGCCTTTACCAGTCTGGCCGCGCAGGCCAGCATCACTCTGGTCAACAACAAAGGCGACATTGGCAAGACGCTCAAAGACATCAGCACCAGCAGCACCATCAAAGCCACGTTGGCGGCAATGCTCAAAGCCGGGGCGCTGAGTAATTTGAACACTATCGGCATTGTGGGTGAGTTGGCCAAGGGTTTGCCGACAAGCTGCACGACAACCAGATCAAGGCCACAGTGATTGCGGCAAGTCAGATCCACCAATTTGGCGTAAAAAAATTCCTAAGGAAATGACACTCATCCCGCGAAAGTCAGCGATGCACGCGTAACATGTCTTCCAATTCATGAGAAAATCCGCCCTTCGCCGCCGCGATCGTGCGTGGGCCAGTTCAGTTCTTCACACAATTCATGTCGTCCAATCTCCACCCCATGCTCAACGTGGCCATCAAGGCTGCGCGCGCCGCTGGCGCCATCATCAACCGCGCCGCGCTCGACGTTGAAGCGGTCCGCATCTCGCAAAAGCAGGTCAACGACTTTGTCACCGAAGTCGACCACGCCAGCGAAAAAATCATCATCGAGACCCTGCTGACCGCCTACCCCGACCACGGCATCCTGGCCGAAGAGTCGGGCCGCGAATTCGGCAACCCCCTCGCTGACCACATCTGGATCATCGACCCCCTGGACGGCACCACCAACTTCATCCACGGCTTCCCCGTTTACTGCGTGAGCATTGCCTTGCAAGTGCGCGGCAAGATCGAGCAAGCCGTCATTTACGACCCCACCCGCAACGACCTGTTCACTGCCACCAAAGGACGTGGTGCGTTCATGAACGACCGCCGCCTGCGCGTGAGCAAGCGCATCCGGATGGAAGAGTGCATCATTTCCACAGGCTTCCCTTTCCGCAAAGGCGACAACTTCAACCAGTACCTGCGCATGATGGGCGACGTGATGCAGCGCACCGCCGGGCTGCGTCGCCCAGGCGCTGCGGCCCTGGATTTGGCCTATGTGGCCGCAGGTTTCACGGACGGTTTCTTTGAAACAGGTTTGTCGCCTTGGGACGTGGCTGCGGGCTCGCTGCTGGTCACCGAAGCCGGTGGCCTGATCGGTAACTTCACGGGCGAAGCCGACTTTCTGGAGCAAAAAGAATGCTTGGCCGGTGCGCCCCGCATTTATGGCCAGCTGGTCAGCATCTTGGGCAAGTACAGCAAATTTGCCAGCGCGGGCGACAAGGCCAACGTGCGCACCGACGTGGACGCCCTGAGCCGCGAACGCACTGGCGACACGCACAACCCAGACGCCGAAGGTGATGCGGCCCCAGCCAGCAGCGACGACAACAACAACGAGGCCAAGGAAGCGCGCAAGGACGCGCCTTTTTAAGGAGGCTTCAAGCACTTGTCACGAAAAAAAGCACCCTCAACGGGTGCTTTTTTTATGGCCGCTGGCAGATCAGCTGCCCAACAACAGCGTCCCTTCGGACTCGCCCTCAGGGTCAGCGGGCGGCAGCCGCATGGCCAGCACCTTGTCGATGGCACGACCATCCATGTCCACGATCTCGAGCTTCCAACCTTCCCACTGGACTGCATCGGCCACCTTGGGCAAGGTGCCGGTCAGCAGCATGATCATGCCGCTCAGGGTGTGGTAACGGCCGCGTTCTTCTTCGGGCACGGTGTCCAGGTTCAGGCGGTCCTTGAGTTCGGGCACGGGAATGTGGCCGTCCAGCAACCAGCTGCCGTCTTCGCGCTGCACCGCCCAAGAGGTTTCAGGGTCACGCGGCTGGAACTCGCCCGTGATGGCCTCGATCAGGTCTTGTAGCGTGATGATGCCCTGCACCTCGCCGTACTCGTCGATCACAAACGCCATGTGCACATCGGACAGCCTGAAGTTGTCCAGCAACTCCATACCGGTGATGGTTTCAGGCACATACAGCGGGCTTTGCAGCCCTTGCTCGCGCAGCGACTGCGATTTGTCTTTCAGGGCGCGCGTGAGCCACTGGCGCGCATTGATCACGCCCAAGATGTTTTCAATGCCGCCTTGCACCACCGGAAAGCGGGCATGGTCCGACTCTTCGATATGGCGCAGGTTGTCCTCAAACGAATCGTCCACATCCAGGCACACGATGTCGGCACGCGGCACCATGAGCGAACCAATCTGCCGGTCGTCCAGCCGGAACACGTTGCGCACCATGGTGTGCTCGTGCGACTCGATCACCCCTGCTGACGTGCCCTCTACCAGCATGGCGTGGATTTCTTCCTCGGTCACGGGCGTGCCCTTGGTCTCCTTCACACCCATCAGGCGCAGCAAAGCGCGGGTTGAAGCCGACAGCAAAATCACGAAGGGCTTGGTCGCCAGCGCCAAAAAGTTGATGGGCCGTGCTACCAAGCGCGCAAAGGTTTCGGGGTAAGACTGGCCAATTCGCTTGGGCACCAACTCGCCCACCACAATCGAAAAATAAGTGATGGTCAGCACCACAATACCGGTCGCGATAAAGCTGGCGTAGGTATCGGGCACACCCAAAGAAACAAGCCAAATGGCCATGGGGACGGCCAAAGCAGCCTCACCCACGATACCGTTCAAGACACCGATGGAGGTGATGCCGATCTGGATGGTGGACAAAAAACGCGTGGGGTCTTCGCCCAGTTTGACAGCCGCTGCTGCACCGCTGTCGCCCTCATCAATGAGTTTCTGAAGCCGGGCTTTCCGGGCCGTGACCAAGGCAATCTCGGACATGGCAAACACACCGTTCAGACAGATGAGGGCAAAAAGTATCGCTATTTCCATACAACGGGCTCGCCTGAGCCCTGGTAGTGAACAAGCTGACATTGTAAGTAAATGCAATTCAATCCCCACAGACCTTGCCGTGCGCTGCCCCATATCACGTCAAAAGCAGGGCCAGGGCCAGCAAGGCCCGTGGTTTTTCAGCCAGTGCAGGTGCCCAAAACTTTCATTCATCGGGTTCCGGTCACCCATCCCCCGCGCCGAATAAAATCAGCGCAGACCCAACCCTTGCTCCCTGCCCCGGTGAACCCCTGCCGAGTCGGCCCAGCCCTTGATGCCAAACGACAACTCTCCTGCCCCCAACCCCGCTGACTACGCTGGCCACACGCCCATGATGGCCCAGTACCTGGGCATCAAGGCGGCGTTTCCGGACACGCTGGTGTTCTACCGCATGGGCGACTTTTACGAGCTGTTTTTTGGCGATGCTGAAAAAGCCGCAGGACTGCTGGACATCACCTTGACGCGCCGGGGCCAGTCGGCCGGGCAGCCAGTGCTGATGGCCGGCGTCCCCTTTCATTCGATGGAAACTTACCTCGCCCGGCTGATTAAGCTGGGTGAATCGGTGGCCATTTGCGAGCAAGTGGGCGACGTGGCCACGTCCAAAGGCCCAGTGGAGCGCAAAGTGGTGCGCGTGGTGACACCCGGTACCCTGACCGACACCGAGCTGCTGTCAGACAAAAGCGAAGCCATCTTGCTGGCGGTGCACCAAGCAGGTAAAAACCGCTGCGGCCTGGCGTGGTTGAGCGTCACCCAAGGCGTGGTGCACCTTGCCGAATGCGCGCAAGATGAATTGGCCGACTGGATCGACCGCATCAGCCCCAGCGAACTGCTGGCCAGCGCGGGCATGACGCCCACCTTTGAGCAAAAACTGCGCGGCCTGAAAACCGCAGGCCGGGGCAGCTGGTCCTTTGCCATGCGGCCTGATTTTCAGTTTGACGCGGGCCTGGGCCAGCGCAAGCTGCTTGAGCAACTGCAAGCCTCGTCGCTGGCCGCTTGGAACGCCGACACCCTGAGCGACGCCCAAGCCGCCGCTGCGGCGCTTTTGACCTACGCCGAACACACCCAGGGCCGCAGCCTGCCGCACGTGCAGCGGGTGCAGGTGCAACGCTCAGACGCACTCATAGACCTGCCCGCCAGCACGCGCCGCAATCTGGAGCTGACGCAAACCCTGCGTGGCGAAAGCGCTGCCGACTCGCCCACGCTGTTTGCGTTGCTCGACACCTGCATGACCGGCATGGGCAGCCGCTTGCTCAAAAGCTGGCTGCTCAGCCCACCGCGAGACCGGAAAGTGGCGCAGCAACGTCTGCAAGCTCAAGCCGTGTTGCGCGGCGACAGTGGATCGGGCGCTTGGAGCAGCCTGCGCGAACAACTCAAAGGCGCGAGCGATGTGGAGCGCATCACCGCCCGCACCGCGCTGCGCCAGGTGCGCCCACGCGAGCTGGTGGCCCTGCGCCATGCGCTGGCGCGTGCGGCTGTGCTGTCGACCCAACTGCAGACCCTTAACCCCGAGCCCGGCAGCTTGCTGGCGGGCATGGCCCGCTGGCTCACACCGCCCACCCATTGCGCCGAGCTGCTGCAAATGGCCCTGCTGGAAGAGCCTGCTGCATTGGTGCGCGATGGTGGCGTGATCGCCGATGGCCTGGACACCGAACTCGACGAGTTGCGCGGCATCCAAACCAATTGCGACGCGTTTTTGCTGGACCTGGAAACCCGCGAAAAAGAGCGTACGGGCATTGCCAACTTGCGGGTGCAGTTCAACAAAGTACACGGCTTTTACATCGAGATCACGCAAGGCCAGCTCGACAAAGTGCCCGATGACTACCGCCGCCGCCAGACCCTCAAAAATGCCGAGCGCTTCATCACGCCCGAACTGAAAACCTTTGAAGACAAAGCCCTGTCGGCGCAAGAACGCGCCTTGGCCCGTGAGAAGTGGCTCTACGAAGGCCTGCTCGACCAATTGCAGCCTTTTGTGCCCGCCCTCACCGAATTGGCGCAGGCCATGGCCAGCCTGGACGTGCTGTGCACCCTGACCGAGCGCTCGCTCACCCTCAATTGGTGCGCGCCCGAGTTCACCAAAGAGCCCTGCATCGAAATTCGCCAAGGTCGTCACCCGGTGGTCGAAGCGCGGCTGGCCGAAATGTCTGGTTCGAGCTTCATCGCCAACGATACGGTACTCGGCCCCAAGCAGCGTTTGCAGATCATCACCGGCCCCAATATGGGCGGCAAATCGACCTACATGCGTCAGGTGGCACTGATCGTGCTTCTGGCCAGTATCGGTAGCCATGTGCCCGCCAGCCGCTGCCGACTCGGACCGATCGACGCCATCCACACCCGGATCGGTGCAGCCGACGACCTGGCCAACGCCCAATCGACCTTCATGCTGGAGATGACCGAAGCCGCGCAAATTTTGCACAGCGCCACGCCGCACAGCCTGGTGCTGATGGACGAGATCGGGCGCGGCACATCCACCTTTGACGGCTTGGCCCTGGCCAGCGGCATCGCCACGCACCTGCACAACAAAACACAAGCCTTTGCCTTGTTTGCCACGCACTACTTTGAGCTGACCGAGTTCCCGGCCACGCACACCGCGGCCGTCAACATGCATGTGAGTGCGGCAGAGTCCGGCGCGTCGATTGTGTTCTTGCACGAACTGCAACCCGGCCCCGCCAGCAAAAGCTATGGCGTGCAGGTGGCGCGGCTGGCGGGCATGCCAGCGGCCGTGCTCAACCACGCACGGCACGCACTGAGCGCTTTAGAGGCAGGTGCCACCGAAAGCCGCCAGCAAGTGGACCTGTTTGCCGCCCCGCCCGAAGCCGAAGCCGCTGGCCCCAGCCCGATAGAAGCAGCGCTGGCACAGATCAACCCCGATGCACTCAGCCCCCGCGAAGCGCTGGACGCCCTGTATGCCTTACAGCGCCTGCTGCCCAAGAATTAAAGAGCCCCCACATGACTTATTGCGTTGCCGTCAAAACCCGCGCCGGTTTGGTGTTTTTGTCCGACTCCCGCACCAACGCGGGCCTGGACCAAATCAGCACCTTCCGCAAAATGATCGTCTATGAAAAAGCAGGTGACCGCTTCATGACCTTGTTGTCAGCGGGCAACCTGAGCATCTCGCAATCGGTGCGCGAGGTGCTGCAAATCGAAAAACTGGTCGAGCCCGGGCAGGACGAGCCGCTGACCATCTGGAATGCCAAAAGCATGTTCGACGCCACCCGCGTACTGGGCGCGGCCGTGCGCCGGGTGTACGAGCGCGACGCGGCTGCGCTGCGCGCTTCGGGTGTGGAGTTCAACGTGTCGATGATTTTTGGCGGCCAAATCGGCAACGAAGGCATGCGCCTGTTCCAGATTTATTCCCCTGGAAACTTCATCGAAGCGACCGAAGAAACGCCCTACTTCCAGATTGGTGAATCCAAATACGGCAAGCCGGTGCTCGATCGCGTCATCACCCCCAATACCCCCTTGGATGAAGCGGCCAAGTGTGCCCTGGTGTCGATGGACTCCACCCTCAAATCCAACCTCTCGGTGGGCCTGCCGCTGGACATGGTGGTCTACAAAGCGGGCAGCCTGCAGACCGACCGCATCATGTGCATCGACGAACACAATCCCTACTTTCAGATGCTGCGTTCCAGCTGGGGCGACAAACTGCGCCAGATGTTTGACAGCATCGAAGACCCCATGTGGAACGGCGGCGCGACCACCGTCCCGCTCATGGTGCCCGCCCAGCGCAACGCCCTGCTCAAGAAAATCACCACGCCAGACGAGAAGCTGATTTGAAGCAGCGCTGACCCAGCAGGATCAAGCCCCTGCTCGGACACCATTCAAACCCGTCTCAAGTCGAGCGTGTACGGAAACTCCGGGCTGGCGTGCTGTGTGGCGTTGGGCCCCAGTGCGGCCAGTTGGCGGATCGCGCCCGGGGTGTGCCCCATGCGGAAGAAACGCGCCAGGCGGCGGCTTTCGGCCTCGTAGGCGTTGACCGGAAAAGTGTCGTAACTGCGACCACCCGGGTGCACCACATGGTATTGACAGCCGCCCAGCGAGCGCTTCATCCAGGTGTCCACCAGATCCAACGTCAGCGGGGCGTGTACGCCGATGCTGGGGTGCAGCGACGAGGGTGGGTTCCAGGCCTTGTAGCGCACGCTGGCCACGTACTCACCCACCACGCCCGTGGGCTGCAGGGGCAAGGCTTTGCTGTTCACAGTGACGCAGTGCCGCGCCGGGTTCATGCCGGTCACATGCACTTCAATGCGCTCGAGCGACGAGTCCACATAGCGGGCCGTACCGCCTGCTGCGTTCTCTTCACCCATGACGTGCCAAGGCTCCAGCGCGTTGCGCAGGGTGAGCACCGCGCCATCGACCTTGAGCTGTCCGACCAGCGGGAAGCGGAACTCGAAATGCGGCGCAAACCAGCTGGGGTCAAAGTGAAAGCCTGCATCGCCCAGTTCGGTCAACACGTCATCAAAGTCCTTGTGGATCCAGTGCGGCAACATGAACCGGTCGTGCAGCTCGGTGCCCCAGCGGGTCACGGGCGCTGAGTAAGGTGCGTCCCAAAACCGGGCGACCAGCGCACGCAACAGCAGTTGCTGCACGATGCTCATGCGGGCATGCGGCGGCATCTCGAAAGCACGCAGCTCCAGCAGGCCCAGCCGCCCGGTACTGCTGTCGGGTGAATACATCTTGTCGATGCAAAACTCGCTGCGGTGGGTGTTGCCGGTCACATCGATCAGGATATTGCGCAGCGTGCGGTCAACGATCCATGGCGGCATGTCCTCGCCATGCTTTTGCCGGTGGCGAACGATCTCGCGCAGTGCGATCTCCAGCTCATAGACCTGGTCGTTCCGCGCCTCGTCCACACGCGGGGCCTGGCTGGTGGGGCCGATGAACATCCCGCTGAACAAATAGCTCAAGCTGGGGTGGTTGTGCCAATAAAGGATGAGGCTGGCCAGCAATTCGGGGCGGCGCAAAAACGGACTATCGGCAGGCGTGGCCCCGCCCATCACCATGTGGTTACCGCCACCGGTGCCGGTGTGGCGGCCATCGGTCATGAACTTTTCGGCCGACAGACGCGTCTCGACAGCGGCCTGGTACAAAAATTCGGTGTGGTCCACCAACTCGGTCCAGTTGTGCGCCGGGTGGATGTTGACCTCGATCACGCCAGGATCGGGCGTGACTTGCAACAGTTTCAGACGCGGGTCACGGGGCGGCGGGTAGCCTTCGAGGACGATCTTAATGCCCAGTTGTCGTGCGGTGGCTTCGACGGCGCTCACCAGTGCCAGGTAATCTTCGAGGCGCGCCAGGGGTGGCATGAAGACATAAAGCACGCCGGACTTTTCACCCTTGGCCATGGCATCAGCCTCCGCTTTGGGGCCGTTGGCGCGGTTCGGGTCTCTCACTTCCACGCACAAGGCGGTGCGCACCACCGAGGGATCGGACTTGAACTTGGCCGGGGCCTTTTGCGCAGCCAATGCCTTGCGGGTTGCGCTGGCGTCAGGGCTTGCCGAGATGTGCCTTGGCTGCATCGTGACCTGTGAAGCTGCGGGCAAAGCCGTGCGTGGCGAGAGATGAGGCGAGAAGGGGTCTAGCTCGATCTGTTGCCAGCGGTCGGTGGGCGCAGCCCAGGGCAGAGAGTCCAGTGGCAGGCGCCAACCCATGGGGGAGTCACCGGGCATGAGGTACATGCGTTCGTCGCGCACAAACCAGCGGCCGGTTTGCCACTGCGTTCCCATTAGCACCGGCCTCTTGCCTTCCGGCGGATCGATGGGTTGCAGCGGCAGCACATAACCCACTGCCGCATCCAGCCCCTGGCTGAAGATGCGGCGCAAGCGGTTGCGCTCCATCTCGTCATCCAGCCGGGCGTCAAACGGGTCCACATTGACAGGCAAGCGGCGCTCACGCCAGAGGTAGTACCAAGTGTCTTCATAACCCGGCAACACGGTGTTGCCAGGCAGGCCCAGTTGCTGTGTCAGGGCCTGCATGAAGCGCTGCGCGTCGGCGCTGGTGTAGCGGCTGGGTTCGCGCTCGTCGGCAAAAACGGCGGGATCTTGCCAGCAGGGCGTGCCGTCGGCGCGCCAATAAATAGAGAGCGCCCAGCGCGGCAACTGCTCGCCGGGGTACCACTTGCCTTGTCCAAAGTGCAAGAAGCCTCCTTGCCCGTATTGCTGGCGCAGCTTGTGCACCAGCTCGGTGGCCAGGCCCCGCTTGGTCGGGCCCATTGCGTCGGTGTTCCATTCGGCGCCATCGCGGTCTTGCGTCGACACAAAGGTGGGCTCGCCGCCCATGGTCAGGCGCACGTCTTGCGCCACCAGTTGCGCATCGACCTGTTCACCCAGTTGCAGCACATCGGCCCATTGCTCGTCAGAGTAGGGCTTGGTCACGCGGGGCGACTCGTGGATCCGCGTCACGCTCATTTCGTGGTGGAACTCGACCTCGGCCTCGTCCATCAGGCCCTCGATCGGGGCGGCGGCAGACGGCTGGGGTGTGCAGGCCAGCGGGATGTGGCCTTCACCGGCCAACAGGCCCGAAGTCGGGTCCAGCCCCACCCAGCCTGCGCCGGGCAAATACACCTCGCACCAGGCGTGCAAGTCGGTGAAGTCGACCTCGGTGCCGTTGGGGCCATCCAGCGATTTCACGTCGGGTGCCAGCTGGATCAGGTAGCCCGAGACAAAGCGGGCAGCAATGTTCATGTGCCGGAACAGTTGCACCAGCAACCAAGCCGAATCGCGGCAAGACCCGCTTTGGAGCATCAGCGTTTCTTCGGGGGTTTGCACACCGGGTTCCATGCGGATGGTGTAGCGGATGTCCTGGTGCAAGCGTTGGTTGATCTGCACCAAAAAGTCGATGGTGCGCTGGCGCTTGCGGTCAAGGTTAGCCAGGTATTTCTTGAACAGCGGTGTTTTGCTGTCCTTCATCAGGTAGGACTGCAATTCCTCCTTGACCATGTCCGAGTACTTGAAGGGCACTTCTTCAGCCGAGGGCTCCAGAAAAAAGTCAAACGGGTTGAACACGGCCATTTCGGTGACCACGTCCACGGTGACTTTGAAGGCGGTTGTCTTTTTCGGAAAGACCAGGCGTGCCTGGTAATTGGCAAAGGCGTCTTGCTGCCAGTTGATGAAATGCTCTTCAGGTTCGACCTTCAGGCTGTAGCTCAGGATGCGGCTGCGGCTGTGTGGCGCGGGGCGCAGGCGGATGACTTGGGGGCCGAGCTGCACAGGGCGGTCATATTCGTAGTGGGTAACGTGGTGCAGGGCAACGTGTATCGACATATCTCGTTCAGCGCAACAGGGGCTGCACGCATGACAAATGCAGCTTGGGCCGTCACAACTAGCAAGACACGCGCCAAGAAACGCGCCTCGGTCTGGGCGTCGCACAGCCGAGGATCCGCACACATTTGGTGCCAACTGCGATATGGCACCATCAGGGTGCATGCCATCTCCCGATTCGGGATGTTAGCCATCTGGGCACTGCAGCCCCTGCTCACCGAATTGGCTTGGCACCTCTGCGGCGATCTTGATTCGGGTCAGCGTGCGTGGGTATATATCTTGCTAATTTTGTGACAGGAGTGAATAGCCATGCGCCAATTCGACGAAATGTACAGCCGTCTTCCCACCGGGGCCGATGCGGGAGATATCCGCAAACACTACGAGGCTTATGCCCGTTGGTTAAATACCCAAGACCCGCAAGCCATGGCCTCGCGCCGTGAAGAAGCCGAGATGATTTTTCGCCGTGTGGGCATCACTTTTGCCGTGTATGGAGAACTGGACGAAGACAAGAACAATGAAGAAGGGGGCACCGAGCGCCTGATACCGTTTGATCTGATCCCCCGCGTCATCGCCGCCAAAGAGTGGAAAAACATGGAGGCTGGTCTGGTACAGCGGGTTACCGCCCTCAACCGCTTCATCCACGACGTTTACCACGACCAAGACATCCTGAAGGCGGGCATCGTGCCCCGTGAACAGATTGAGCGCAATGCCCAATTCCGCCCCGCGATGGTGGGCGTAGACGTGCCCAACAACATTTATTCGCACATCAGCGGCATCGACATCGTGCGAGCGCCCGACAGCTCGGGCAACGGCGAGTACTACGTGCTCGAAGACAACCTGCGAGTGCCCAGTGGCGTGAGCTACATGCTGGAAGACCGCAAGATGATGATGCGGTTGTTCCCTGAACTGTTCAGCCAACACCGCGTTGCCCCGGTCGCACATTACCCTGACCTGTTGCTGGAAACCCTGCGTGCCTCAAGCCCAGCCACCACGGCGGAGCCCACTGTGGTGGTGCTCACGCCCGGCATGTACAACAGCGCCTATTTCGAGCACGCCTTTCTGGCCCAGCAAATGGGCGTTGAGCTGGTCGAGGGGCAAGACCTGTTTGTCAAAGACAAGTTTGTGTACATGCGCACCACGCGCGGCCCCAAGCGGGTGGACGTGATCTACCGCCGTGTGGACGACGACTTTTTGGACCCCAACGTGTTTCGTACCTCCTCCACCTTGGGCTGTGCAGGCCTGATGGACGCCTACAAAGCTGGGCACGTGGCGATTTGCAACGCGGTCGGCACGGGCGTGGCCGACGACAAGTCGATCTATCCGTATGTGCCCGACATGATCAAGTTCTACTTGGGCGAAGAACCCATCCTCAAAAACGTACCCACCTTCGTGTGCCGCAAGCCCGGCGACCTGCAGTACACCCTGGACAACCTGAAAGACTTGGTCGTCAAGGAAGTGCACGGCGCAGGCGGCTACGGCATGCTGGTCGGTCCTGCATCGACTCAAGTAGAGATAGAACGTTTTCGAGGAGCGCTGCTGGCCAACCCAGAGGGCTATATCGCACAACCCACGCTCAGTTTGTCCACCTGCCCGACCTATGTCAACAGCGGCATCGCGCCTCGCCACATCGACCTGCGCCCCTTTGTGCTCAGTGGTCGTACGGTGCAGATGGTGCCCGGCGGTTTGACCCGCGTGGCACTCAAAGAAGGCTCTTTGGTGGTGAACTCGTCGCAGGGTGGCGGCACCAAAGACACGTGGATATTGCAGGACTGAGGACAATCAACATGCTTTCTAGAACCGCTGACCACCTCTTCTGGATGTCCCGCTACATGGAGCGGGCTGAGAACACGGCCCGCATGCTCAATGTGAGCTACGAAACCTCTCTTCTGCCCCAATCGGCGGCGGCCGTGGAGGCCGGGTGGGAGGGTATTTTGTCGATCAGCGAGTTGCTGCCTGCTTACACTGCGCGGTACAAAAACATCACCCCCCGCGATGTGATGGCCTTCATGGTGAAAGACGTGGACAACCCTTCATCCATCATCTCGTGCCTGCGTGCCGCCCGAGAAAACGCCCGCGCCGTGCGTGGCACGCTGACCACCGAAGTCTGGGAGACACAAAACCAGACCTGGCTCGAAGTCAACCGCATGCTCAAAAGCGGCGAGTTCGAGCGCGATCCGGGTCAGTTCTTTGAGTGGGTCAAGTTCCGCTCGCACCTGTCCCGTGGCGTGACGGTGGGCACGATGCTGATGGACGAGTCGCTGTATTTCATGCGCATGGGCACGTTTTTGGAGCGGGCCGACAATACGGCGCGTTTGGTGGATGTCAAATTCCACGCCATGCAAAACGACTTTTTTGGCGCCCCGCAATACGGAGCACCCGAGACCGAAAGCACTCAGGAATACGACTTTTACCACTGGAGCGCCATCTTGCGCAGCGTCAGCGGCTTCGAGGTATACCGCAAGGTCTATCGCGATGTGATCCGTCCCGAACGGGTAGCTGAGTTGCTGATTTTGCGTCCTGACATGCCGCGCTCGCTGCATGCCAGCATGAACGAAGTGGTGTCGAATTTGAAGCTGGTCTCACACGATGCCAACAGCGACACGTTGCGCCATGCCGGGCGTTTGCGCTCAGAGTTGGCCTTTGGTCGTATCGACGAAATCCTGGCGACCGGCCTGCACGCCTACCTGACCCAGTTCTTGGAACGGGTGAACGTTCTGGGCGGTCGCATCAGCCGGGAATTCTTGATGCCACATGCCGCTTGAATCTGACAAGCAACGCAGTCAACACGGTTTCATGCACCCAGGGGTGCGACCGTCACGGCCACTTCAAGCGTGTGCGCCCCGCCACCTTGCAAAACACCCCGCAGGGGCGAGACGTCGGCAAAATCTCTGCCTACGGCCAGTCGCACGTAGTCTTCACCAGGACTGGCCAGGCCAGTGCGGTCGTTGGTCGGATCCAAATCAAGCCAGCCTTGGCAAGCGTGTTGGGCCAACTGGGGCAGGTAAACCGATGCCCAAGCGTGCGAGGCATCGCTGCCCACCAGCCTGGGCTGCCCGGGGGGTGGTTGAGTCAAAAGATAGCCGCTCACATAACGGGCGGGTAAACCCAGCGAGCGCAAGCAGGCCAACAAAATGTGTGCAAAGTCCTGGCAAACGCCACGTTTATCTTCCAGGGCTTCAAGCGCTGGGGTGTTGATGTCGGTGCTGGCTGTTTCGTAGCGGAAGTCGAGATGCATGCGCGCTGTCAATTCTTGAGCAGCTTGCATCAGGGAACGACCGGGCGTAAAACTGCTTTGCGCGTAGGTCAGAAACGCCTCATGCACGGGCGCATGGTGCGAGCCAAACACCAAGCCGCTGTGCACATGGCCAGGCTGACCACCCCGGTAGCGAAAATGCTCGCGCACCGATTCCCAGCTTTGGCTGGCGATGGTTGCAGGCAAGGCGCTTGTGTCGACTTCGCTGTGCGCCTGTACCAGCAAACCCTCATGAGGATTCGTCAAAGCCCAATAAGCACGGTGGTTCAAAAAGGCATCGATGTTGTGTTGCAAGCTCGCCGCAGGCTCCACCCTCATCCAATGGCTGATCACTTTTTGGCAGGGCGTGTTGGCGGGTTGCAGGTGTGCCACATGCTGCGCGGTTTGCACGGATGGACTGTATCGGTAGCGGGTTTCGTGGGTGATGGTCAAGCGCATGATGGAGGGGGCAGGTCAGGCGCCAATGCTGTAGCGGGCGTCGCCGCTGTGGGTGAAAAACAGGCCACACAACTGTTCTGAAACGTCTCGGGCAGCGGTTTGACACTGCGCCAGTGCGGCATGCAACGGCAACTCGTGACCGGGTTGTGCTGGGTTGCTTGCCTGGGGCCACAACATCTCGGGCGTCATCTCAATCAGCTGCGGCACCAACTCGGCCATGGGGGTCGTAGCACCATCGGCCAGGTGGCCCATGCGGCGCAAGCGCTTGCGCAAGGTGTGCGCCACCCAGCCCAGTGAACGCGGATTGTCGGTGTGGGTCACCAGCAAATCCATCAATGCCTGGGGTGTGCGACTTTGCTGGTACTGCGCATGGAAGCTGATGGTGCTGTCAAACAGGTCGAGCACGGCGTCAAACCCGGCCTGCTCGCCGATCAGGCCCAACTGCACAGCTTCAGAGAGGGCGTTGGACAAAAATTCCAGGCGCTCGATGTGACGACCGATCGAGAGCAACCGCCAGCCGTCGTCTCGGCTCATGCGGTCGGTTTGGGCACCGGTCAGTGCGGCCAGCATCTGGCTGGTGTCGGCCAAAAGGCGCTGCACGGCCAAGGTGTCGGGTGCCGAACTCTGGTGCTCTGGACTGAAGAAACGCGACTCGGCTTGTTCCAGCAAACGCCAATGTTCGGGCGACAGGCGTTCGCGCACAGAGGCGGCGGCCAGCCGCACAGCTCGTAAATTGAAGCCGACGCTGGTGGCCAGTTCTTTGTCCCACAGGCCTGCAATGAGCGAGCGTTCAAACACTCGGTGCGCTTGCGCTGCTGCGGGCACGCCCGCGCGAACCAGACCTTGGCGCGTGGCCATCCGGGTAATGAAATGGAGCAAACAAGGCAGATTCTGGTTTTCGCCGCCCAGAATTTCCAGACTCAGGCGAACCAGACGCAAAGCATTTTCAGTGCGCTCGGTGTAGCGGCCCATCCAGAACAGGTTTTCTGCGGCACGACTGGTGACCAGGCGCTGACGCTGCAGTGCTGTGGCATCGGGGATGGGTTCCGCCTGTGGCTTTGCGGCAGTATGGGTCGACGAGGGGAATGGACTGAACGACTGTGACTGTGACTGTGATTGAACTGCACCCGGTGTGGGACTCTGCACCCACACATCGGCGCTGCTGCCACCGCGTTGCATCGAGGCGATGCCTTCGCGGGTGCCCAAGCGCGCCAGACCGCCAGGCAAAACCTGCCAATCGCCTTGGGCGTTGGTGACGGCAAACACGCGCAGCACCACAGGCCGTGACTGGATGCAGGGCGCGCCATCGGCACCGGTCTGCCATGTAGGTTGGTGCGACAAGGGCAGCCACGATTGCAGCGTGTGGGCATCCGGGTCCCGCAAGATCCGGCCCGCCCACTCGTCCTGTTCCCGGCGCGAGAGCAAATGGCCCTGAACCGGCTCAAAGCTTTGGCGGTCGGTGTTGTAGGGGTAGGTGGGTTTGATCACGCAGCTGCGGATGCGCGGCAACACGTCTTGCAAGGCAGCAGCCTCGCCACACCACCAGCTCGGTATGGCGGGCAATTGAAGTTCTTCGCCCAGCAGGTCACGCGCCAGTGCCGGCATGAAACCCAACAGCGCGTTCGACTCCAGAAAGCCCGAGCCCGGGGTGTTGGCCACCAAAACGTTGCCGCTGCGCACCGCTTGCAGCAAGCCGGGAACGCCCAGTGTGGAGTCGGCGCGCATCTCCAAGGGGTCAAGCCAGTCGTCATCGACACGCTTGAGCAAACCATGCACGGGCTGCAAGCCCTGCAAGGTTTTCAGATAAAGCTTTTCGTCGCGCACGGTCAGGTCATTGCCTTGCACCAGGCTCAAACCCAAATACCGCGCCAGATAGGCGTGCTCAAAATAGGTTTCGTTGTAAGGCCCGGGTGTGAGCAGCGCGATGTGAGCCAAAGCCCCAGCAGGGCTGCGGGCCTTGATGCCGTCAATCAAAGTGCGGTAAGTTTCGGCCAGACGGCGCACCGGAAAAGCATCGAAGGCTTGCGGGAACAAGCGCGAAACAATTTGCCGATTTTCGAGCAAATAACCCAGACCCGAAGGCGCTTGTGTGCGTTGAGACAGCAGCCACCAGCAACCGTCAGGCCCACGAGCCAAGTCAAATGCAGCCAAAGACAAATAGCGTCCACCGACGGGGGCCACACCGTGCATGGCCGGCAGATAGGCTGGGTGGCCTTGCACCAGAGCTGCAGGCAGTTGGCCGCCAAGTAAGAGCTTTTGCGGCCCATAAGCGTCGGCCATGACGCGTTCGAGCAGCTCCATGCGCTGCAAAACGCCCGCTTCGATTTGCTGCCAGTCCCTGTGGTCCAGGATGAGCGGGAACAGATCGAGCGACCAAGGGCGCTGAGGCTGGTCGGCTGCGGAATACACGTTGTAGGTGATGCCGTTGTCACGCACCTGCCGCTGCAGGTTGGCCATGCGGGCGTTCAGGTCCGGCAATAGGCCAGAGGTTTCCGAGGTCAGAGGTTTTATGAAGGTTTGCCATGGCCCGCAGATCGGGCTGGTATTTTTTGCAGGGGCGGCCGAGGGCTGCGAATCAGCCAATGGCGTGACTTCACCCCGCATTTCATCCCAGTGATTGGCAGGAGCGCACTCTTGCTCAAGCGCCAGCCATTTCACGGCTTCGGAATCAGGGACGCTATCCTGTGGGTGCGAGTTGTCATTCATCAAACGATTGTCGCTGGATTTTGACTTTTCTTGCGTGGTTTAAGATGCAGACGACTTCTTTACCAAGACCAGAAAATGACGGGTTAATCGGCCGGAACCCTGACAGGCGGCCCTCCACTCGCTCATCCATGATGAAGCCCATCACGCACTCGTCCGCACAGACAAGCTGCCACCAAGCCCTCACTGACGTTCTATCCGTTGAAGCATGAAACCACGCATCATTTTCTCGCACGGCAACAGCTTTCCGGCCAGCACCTACCGCGTGCTATTCGACAACCTGCGCCAGCGCGGCTTTCAGGTCGATGCCATCGAAAAGTACGGCCATGACCCGCAATACCCCGTCACCAACAACTGGCCTCACTTGGTGCAGCAACTGGCCGACTTTGCACATGAAAAGCAAGGCTCGGGCGACCCCGCCTTTTTGGTCGGGCATTCACTGGGCGGCATCTTGAGCCTGATGTGCGCCGCCCGCCACCCCGAGTTGGCGCGCGGTGTGGTGCTGATCGACTCGCCCGTGCTGGGCGGCTGGCGCGCCACCACCTTGGGCCTGGCCAAACGCACCCCCTTGATCGGCGCACTCTCACCCGGGCGCATCAGCCAAAAACGCCGCCACCACTGGCCCAACGCCCAGGCGGCGCTGGAGAGCTTTGCGCACAAAAAATCCTTTGCGCGTTGGGACCCGCAAGTCCTGCAGGACTACATTGACCACGGCACCCACGACGAAGAGGGCCAGCGCGTGCTCAGCTTTGACCGCGACATCGAAACCGCCATTTACAACGGCCTGCCGCACAAACTCGACAGCCTGCTCAAGCGCAAACCCCTCAAATGCCCCGTCGCCTTCATCGGGGGCACCCACTCGGCAGAAATGCGCCAAGCCGGCACCGACCTGACGCATCAAGTCGTCAAAGGCCGCATCATGATGCTCGACGGCTCACACTTGTTCCCCATGGAAAAACCAGTGGCCACGGCTGCAGCCATCGAAGCGACTTTGCGCAATTTTGGCGTCTGAATCTCGTGTGCTGTCTCCCTTTTCCGCACAGGTGACAGGTCCACGTCACGGCCATGCCCATAATCCCCGGGTCACGATTTGAAGGTCTTCGCATGTCATCCTCACAACCCCTTCGCGGCATTCGCGTCGTCAGCCTGGCCCTTAACCTGCCAGGCCCTGCCGCCCTGATGCGCCTGGCCCAAATGGGCGCGAGTTGCACCAAGGTTAACCCACCTTCTGGCGACCCCATGCAGCACTACACGCCTGATGGTTATGCGCTGATGCACAAGGGCGTGAAACACCACACCCTGGACCTCAAAACTGCAGCGGGGCAAGCTGCGATACACAAGCTGCTGCCCAAGACCGATGTGCTGCTGACCTCGTTCCGCCCCTCGGCCCTGAACAAGCTGGGCCTGAGCTGGAATTCCTTGCGCAAGCAATACCCCGCACTCAGCCTGATCGAAGTGGTCGGCGCGCCCGGCCCACTGGCCGAAATTCCTGGCCACGATTTGACCTACCAGGCCGAAGTGGGCTTGGTCAACGGCATGGACCTGCCACCGAGTTTGTTTGCCGACATGGGCGGCGCACTGATGGCCAGCGAAGCCACGCTCAAAGCGGTGATCTCACTCAAGAGCTCCGGCAAAGGCTCGCGCCACGAAGTGGCCTTGTCCGATGCCGCCGCTTGGCTGGCCCTGCCCCGCCAACTGCGCATGACTACGCCCGATGGCGCTGTGGGGGGTGCACATGCGGGTTACCGCATCTATGCCTGCAAAAACGGCCGCGTGGCCGTGGCGGCCCTGGAGCCGCACTTTGCGCTGAGTCTGTGCGAAGCCGCAG
>CAJBLW010000503.1 GCA_903953985.1 uncultured Burkholderiales bacterium | reverse complement strand
GGGCCATGGTGTCGGTGGTGCCGCCTGCAGGCGCACCCACCAGAATCTTGATGGGCGGCTGCGGTTGAGCCCATGCCGGCAACACCAGCCCGCCCAAGCTCAGAAAAATCAACGACAAAAACAATTGGCGCCGTGAAGTCATAGGGTCTGTCATTTAGAAAACGATGTTGGCGTCAATGCACCTGAATCACGATGGCCCACCATGCCACTCACATGCCCAAATAGGCTTGGCGAAGCGTGTCGCTGGCCAATAATTCAGCCGGTGTCCCGGTAAAACGGATCTGGCCGTTTTCCATCACATACGCACGGTCGGCGATGTCCAGCGACTGGCCCACGTTTTGCTCCACCAGCAAGATCGCCAGGCCGCTGCTGCGCAGCTGAGAGATCAGGCCAAACAACTCTTCCACCAACAAGGGCGACAAACCCAGCGAGGGCTCGTCCAGAATCAACAAGCGTGGCTCGGCCATCAGGCCCCGGCCAATGGCCAGCATCTGCTGCTCGCCGCCACTCAAGGTGCCTGCCAGCTGGGCCACGCGCTCTTTCAGGCGTGGGAAGGTTTCATAAACCTTGTCCAGGTTTTCCAGCTTGCGCTCACGGCCGCGGGTGAACGCCCCCAGCTCCAGGTTCTCGTGCACGCTGAGGTTGGGGAAGACCTTGCGGCCTTCAGGCACCTGGATCAAACCGTACTTGACCACTTGGCGCGAGTGCAGACCGGTGATGTCTTGACCGTCAAAGCCCACCTTTCCTGCACGCGCAGCCACCAAGCCGCTGAGCGTGAGGTTGAGCGTGGTCTTGCCTGCGCCGTTGCTGCCCAAAAGCGCCACCAGCTCGCCGGGCATGACCTGCAGGTCCACACCGCGCAAGACCTCAACCACGCCGTAGCCGGATTTGAGACCCTGCACATTCAACAAAGCGCTCATGCCTGAACCTCCTGCGCCGTCTTGGCTTGGGCCGCGTTCTTTTGCAGCCGCTCGGCTGTGCCGTGGCCCAAATAGGCCTCGACCACGGCTGTGTTGTTCGTCACCTCAGACGGTGTGCCATGGGCAATCAGCTGACCCTGCGCCAGCACCCAGACTTCTTGTGCCAGGCTCATGACCGCTTGCATGACGTGTTCGATCATGAGCACCGTCACACCGCTTTGGGCAATGCCCTGCACCACCGGAATCATCTCGGCAATTTCTTGTGGGTTCAATCCGGCCAAGACTTCGTCGAGCAGCAGCAAACGCGGCCGCGTGGCCAGTGCGCGCGCCAGTTCCAACCGTTTGCGCCCCGCTACCGTCAAATCGCTGGCCAGCTTGTCCAGCTGGGGCGTCAAACCCACCTGTTGCGCCACCGACTCTGCAAATTCAAGCGCCCCGGCGCGGCTTGGCAAATGCAGGTGCGCCCCCACCGCGATGTTTTCGCGCACCGTCTGCGCGGCAAATGGCTGCACGATCTGGAATGTGCGCGTCAAGCCCATGCGGGCGTTCAGGTGCGGCGGCTGGCCGGTGATGTCTTGACCGTCGAATACGACCTTGCCTGTGTCGGGGATCAAGAATCCAGACATGAGCGCGAACAAGGTGGTCTTGCCCGCGCCGTTGGGGCCGATCAAAGCGCTCAATCGCCCTTCGGTCACCGACAGGCTCACGTTTTGCACGGCCTTCAGACCGCCAAAGGATTTGCCCACGCCGTCGATTTGAAGCAGCGTGCTCATGATTTGTCTCCATCAGACTTCTGGCCGCGCAGCCACTGCAGCGGCGTGATGGTGCCCAGCCCCGCAATGCCACGCGGCAAGAACATCACGATGACGATCAGCACCACGCCATAAATCACCATGTTGATGCCCGGCAACTGACCGAACAAATTGCGCGTGAGGTCGGCCAGAATGTGCAGGCTCACCGCCCCCAAGAGCGGTCCCCACAGCGTGCCCATGCCGCCCACGATCGCGCCCACCAAGGCCTCGACCGAGGTGTGCGCCCCAAAGGCAATGCCCGGGTCGATGTACTGGAACACCTGCACATAAAATGCCCCGGCTGCGCCCATCAAGCCACCCGACAAGACGGTAGCAATCAACTTGACGCTGAAGGGGTTGACACCAATGGCGCGGGCCGCGTCTTCGTTGTCGCGCACGGCTTGCAGGTAAGCGCCAAAGCGCGAGTGGCGCAGCCAGGCGGTGATGCACAGCGCCAGCGTGACCAGACCCAGCATCAGCCAGATGAACCCGGCGCGGTTGCCAAACTGCATGTTGGCCGCCGACTCTTTGAGGGGCAACATCAGGCCCACCCCCGCACCGGTGAAGGGCACCGAAGTGGCCAAAATGCGGAACACCTCGGCAAAGGCCAGCGTCACCAACGCAAAGTAAGAGCCCTTGAGGCCATAGCGGAACGAGGCCGCGCCCACAAAGGCCCCCACGCCCGCCGCAAACACCATGGCCAGCGGCAAAGCCACCCAGGGGCTCAGGCCCCACTGCATTTGCGCAATCGCCTGCACATAAGCGCCCGTACCGAAAAACAATGCATGGCCGAACGAGAACTGTCCACCAAAACCACCCAAGACGTTCCAGGCTTGCGACAGCAAGCACGCGTACAAAGCGGTCATCACAAAGTTGAGCATCACGCCAGATTGTGTGAAAAATGGCACCGCGCCTACGACCAAAACAAACAGAACGATGTTGCGAAAGTCTTTCATGCCTTCGCTCCAAAAAATCCTTGCGGCCTGAGCAAGAGCACCACAATGAAAATCACAAAAATGCCCACTTGACCCAGCGATTCACCCAGCAGCAAACCGCCCAGCGACTCGACCACACCAATCAGCAAACCGCCCAGCAAGGCTCCGGCAAAACTGCCCATACCGCCCAGCACCACGATGGTGAAGGCCACCAGTACAAAACCATTGCCCACCTGCGGGTTGACGTAATAGGCAGGCATCAAAAAGCAGGCCGCAGCGCCCAGACTGGCCAGCCCCAAGCCAAAGCACATCGCGTACACATGGTCCACATCGATGCCCATCAAACGTGCGCCTTGCTTCTCTTTGGACACGGCGCGAATGGCCCGGCCCAGATCGGTTTTTTGCACGATCAGCAGCATCACCGCCGACACCACCAAAGCACCAGCAAAAGACACCAGTTTGGGCAAGGCGATGAAGGCCGGGCCAATTTCGACGGTGGTCAAGGTGTAGGCCGTTTCAATGGTGCGCGTGTCGGATTTGAAAAACAGCAGCGCCAGGTTTTCCAGCACGATAGAAATGCCCAGCGTGACGAGCAAGATGTTTTCATCCTTGCCATGGCTGGCCCGGTTGATGACGCCGCGCTGCAGCGCGTAGCCCAGCACGAACATGGCAGGCACCATGATGGGCAGGGCCATGTAGGGATCGACCCCGAAGTGTTGCTTCAACATGTACACGCCATACAGCGCCACCATCAAAGACGCGCCATGCGCGAAATTGATGATGTGCAAAACGCCATAAATGAGCGTGAGGCCCAGCGCGATCAGCGCATAGACGGCACCGGTGGTGATGCCGTTCAGCACCGAAGGAAACAGGATGTTGAAGTCCAGCATCGGGGTCTTTCAGTTCAACAAACCGGATCAGCCCTTGAGCGGGAAGATCGGTTCAATTTCACGGTAATCGCGCGGCACGATCACCTTGATGTCGCCTTTGTAGACCTGGGTCATCAGGGGCTGCGCGCCCATGTTCTGACCATTGACAAACTGCGTGGGGCCGTAGGGCATGATGTGGTTCGAGAACTTGCTCGAAGCCAACGCATCGATGATGGCCGCGCGGTCAGTGGACTTGGCGCGCTCAATGGCATCAGCCAGCAGCATCATGGCGGTGTAGGTCATGAACACTTCGTAGCTGAAAAACTGACCTTGCGCTTCCACGCGCTTACGCAATTCAGCCGAGCGCTTGTCTTTGGGGTTGAACCAATGGTTGCAGTCGATGATGCCGTTGGCAGCTTCCGGGAATTCCTTGACGAACTTGTAGCTCGATGCCGCGCCGCCCAGCACTGAATAGATGGCCTTGGGTGTGATTTTTTGCTGCTGCAAGGTGCGCACCAGCAAGGCGTATTCGTTGTAATAGTTGGCCGGAATCAAGATATCGGGGTTGACCTGCTTGATGCGCAGCGCAATGTTGTTGAAGTCACGCGTGGGGTTGGCGTGCTTGATGATTTCTTTCACCTCGTAGCCATAGCCGGGCAGTTCTTTGGCCAGCAAGTTGGCCGTGCCTGTGCCGAACAGTGACTCTTCGTGCACGATCATCACGGTGCGGGCGGGCTTGCCTGCAGCAGTGTTCAAAACGTGCAGGCTGGACACGGCCACTTCGGCGCACTTTTTGTAACCCGGGCCAAATCGGAAAGTGTTTTTCAAGCCGCGCTCGACGATCTGATCGGCCACGCCGACATCGACCACATGGGGCAAGTTGTATTTGGCTGCCGCTTGGGTGGTGGCCAGGCAAATGGCAGAAGCAAAGGCCCCCACCACAGCGCTCACGCCCGCTTCGTTCATCTTCTCGATTTCTGCCGTACCCGCTTGCGGGTTGGACTGCGCGTCACCCAGCATGGCTTCAATCTTGGCGCCGCCCAGCGACTTGATGCCACCGGCCTTGTTGATGTCTTCGATCGCCATCAAAGCGCCCATGCGGCACTGCTGGCCCGAATAAGCCAAGGCACCCGTCACCGGGTGCAAAACACCCACTTTGATGGGCTTGGGCTGCGCCCCGCCGACCAAAGGAAAAGCGAGAGCCGAGGCCGCAGCAGCGGACTGGCCCATGAAAGTGCGACGTGAGGTCATGAGAACATCCTTGAAAAAGTTAATGAAAGTTGGCGGACAGCTCTTCGCTTACCCACACCTTGGCATCGATGCTGCCAACGCGGGATAACTGCATCTGGTATTCGTACCGGTCCGGTCGGTACAAACCATGCAGCCATTGGACGGGACGTTCGTCCTCGTCATAAATCAAACGCCGAACCGCCAACAAGGCCGATCCGACAGAAACATCCAGGTGCTGGGCCATGCCCACATCGGCCAAGCGGGCTGAGATGGTTTGCTCTGCCCGGCCCACTTTGACACCCGATTCTTCGAGCAGCACCAAAATGGGTTTTTGCGCCAATTCGCGCTTGCCAAACCCCGAAGAAATCGCATCGGGCACCCAAGTGGTGATGTGCGACAGGGGACCCTCGGGCGTGCTGCGCACACGCTCGGCTTTTTGAACCATGGTCTTGGCGGGCAACTTCAATGCCGCCGCAACATCCACCGGGGCACGCATGTGCTCCACGCTCAGCACCTTGACCTTGGTGCGCATGCCCATGGTGACCAGGTTTTCGAGCAAACCCGTCAAGCGCGCTTGCTGACCCGAGGCCATGGTGGAGGCCTGCATCTGCACCTCTAGCGCCCGGGCCGCGACGGGTCGAGTGCCACGTCCGGGTTCGCGGTGGATCAAGCCCTCTTCAGCCAATTGCGACAAGGCCCGACGCACGGTGACACGCGCCACACCAAACTGCCCCATCAAGGCCAACTCGCCCGGCAAACCCTGGTCAAAACGACCTTCGCGCAATTGCTCACGCAGCACCAGATAAATCTGGTGGTACTTGGGCAAAGGCAGGTGGGCATCCATGACCGTCATGGTGGAACAGTCCTATTGTCCTGTCAATAGGACATTCAGGTCTTATTCATAGAACATTTGATCAGGGATTTCCCTTGGTTCACGCCCCTCTTCAAGCTTGTCACCCCGGCCCCCGAGCCGGGGCACACGCTCAACCCCCAACGGTTCAGGCGTAGCGCAAGCGCAAATCCCGCTTGAGCAGTTTGCCGCTCGGGTTCTTGGGCAGTGTGTCGGTGAAGACCACGCGTTTAGGGCACTTGAAACCGGCCATGTGCTGGGCGCAGTGCGCGATCACGGTCGCCTGGTCCAGCGTCTGCCCGGCCTTGACCACGATCACCGCCGTCACCGCCTCCACCCATTTCGGATCGGGCAAGCCGATCACGGCCACTTCGCTCACTTGTGGCAGGCGGTAAATCATTTCCTCCACCTCGCGGCTGGCCACGTTTTCGCCGCCGGACTTGATCATGTCCTTCTTACGGTCCACCACAGAGATATAACCTTCCTCGTCGATGAGCCCCAAGTCTCCGCTGTGGAACCAGTCGCCCTCAAACGAAGCCTTGGTCCGCTCGTCGTCATGAAAGTAACCCAGCATCAAATGCGGCGAGCGGTGCACGATCTCGCCCACTTCGCCCACGGCCACGTCCTGCATGTCGTCGTTGACCACACGGGTCTCAACGTTGCGCACCGCCTTGCCGCACGAGCCCAGTTTGCGAAGTTGGTCGTCCGGGCCGAGCAGGGTGGCCAAGGGCGCGATTTCGGTCTGGCCGTACAGATTCCATAAACGCACCTTGGGCAGGCGCGAAGCCAACTCTTTGAGCACCTCCACCGGCATGATGGACGCGCCGTAGTAGCCCTTGGCCAGTTGGGAGAGCTTGTCCGCATCCATCAGCGGCGAGCGCAGCAGCGCAATCCACACCGTAGGCGGCGCAAAAAAGCTGGTGATGCCGAACTTTTCGAGCATGGGCAGCAGGTTGTCGGGCGTGGGCTTGGCGGTGATGACGTTGGTGCTGCCCATGTAAATGGCCGGTCCAAAGAACACATCGAGCTGGGCGCAGTGGTACAGCGGCAACGCGTGCAGGGCCACATCCTGCTCGGCGATTTCGGCGTCGATCACGCAACTGACGTATTGCCACATGACGGCGTCGTGGGTGAGCTGCGCACCTTTGGGCGAAGACTCGGTGCCGCTGGTATAGACGATCTGCGCCACGTCATAGCTGCCCAGCTGCACATCGGGCAGCGCATCCTGGCAGGCAGCCAGCATGTCAAAGCTGTGCATCCCCGCCACGCTCTGGCTCGGGTCTTCGGATGGCAGCCAGATGAATTGCTGCACCTGCGTCTCTTGTTTGCTGGCCGCCTGCGCCAGCTCGGCCAGGCCGCTGTCGGTGGCCAGGGTTTTGGCACCCGCGTGCCGCAAGATGTAAGCCACCTCTTCGGCCTTGAGCATGAAGTTGATGGGCACCATGACCGCACCCCGGCGGGCCAGCGCAAAGCGCAACGCGGCAAAACCGTGCGAGTTGCGGGCCAGCACCGCCACCTTGTCGCCCTCGGCCACACCGATGCTGGCCAGGCCTGCGGCCAGGCGCGTCACCAGAGCATCGAACTCGGCATAGGTCCATGTGGTCGCGCCGCAAACAATGCCGGTTTTGGCAGGCAAACGGATCGCGGTGCGTCGCAAGGCATCGGCAATCGTTTGGCGGCGAACGGCGGGGTGGATGGCGGTCTGGGTCACGGGCGACATGTTCTGGGCTCCTGCATGGATATGATCGGAAGATTGAACACCAGACCCGCGAGAATTCCATTGGCACTACCCCCAGCATCCCCCCGAAAACTGTCACATACGCGAACCGTGGTGTACCAAGGCTTTGACCGCGAAGACGGTCTGTGGGACATCGAAGCCCAATTGACCGACGTCAAGACCTATGGTTTTGAGGTTTCCAATGAACGGCCCTTTCCGGCCAACAAGCCGATCCACAACCTGAAAATCCGCGTCACACTCGACAACAAGATGGTCATCCAGGACATCGCCACCTCCATGGACGACATCCCTCACCCGGAATGCGTCGGCGCCCCACACGGCATGCACAAGCTCATCGGCTGCACCATGGGCCCGGGCTGGCGCAAGGTCATCAACCAACACGTGGGCGGCACCGACGGCTGCACCCACCTGCGCGAGATGTTGTTCAACATGGCCACGGCCGCTTACCAGACCCTGCCGGCAGGCCAATGGCAGCGCCGCGAATTGGCAGGCCAGCCCCACCCCGAAATGACCCAAGCGCCCTATTTTCTGGGCCAATGCCACAGCTGGGCCCATGACAGCCCGACGGTGCAAAGGGCTTACCCGATGTTCTACAAACCGAAGATCTCCAGCTGAATTCAGCTCGGAGCCCTGTTCTCCATCATCGGGGTCTTCGACTGCCGACCTACACAAACCACTGCAGTCGCAGGTCGGCACTCGCAGAGTCCGACGTTTCTTCGGTGACTGGCCATACTGGGAAGTGCAGCCTCAAGCGCGTCAGTTTTCGGAGAGCGAACTGAGTTTCCTGACCACCTCTGCACAGCGCAAATGGAGGGCGTTGGCCAGCCCTTCGGTATTAAGCAGGGCCTGACGGTGGGCCGAAAACACCAGGGAAATTGCGGCGACCGTGCCCACGCCAGGCACGGTGACGGGGGCGGCAAGGCCGACGGTGTTGACGTCAATTTCCTGATTGGAAAGGTAATGCCCGGTTTGGCGGATCTTGGCGTAATAGGCCTTGAAGACCAGCCAATTCGGGGCGAACGCCAAGACGTCCTGATCCTGGCCATGCCGTTCATACATTTTTTTCAAACGCGCTGGCGCCAACGTGGCCACCATGATCTTAGATGCCGAGCCCCGAAACAGCGGTAAGGGACGCCCACGTCCGGAAAAGTTGACTCCGGGATCGTCATAACCCGCCTCGTCATGCACATTGATCACTTCTTCGTTGTACATGCGGCACAGCACAGAACTGCAGCCTGTTTCTGCCGACAGGACCTTCATCACCGGACGGGCTGCCTTGAGCACCGGATCGGACTGTCGGATGCGGTAGTCCAGCGTGATGATGCGCGCCCCCAGGGAATAGCGCCCCGAGTAATTGGCCAAAAATCCGGCCACGCTCAACTCCCTGACATACCGGAAAGCCGTGGGCCGGGAGACCTGAAGTCGGCTGGCAATGTCTTCGGCCGTCAACAAGGTGTCGGTCTCCGAATACAGATCGAGCACATCGATCATGCGGGCAAATTTATTCATATCCGGCGAATCTATCGCAAATCACAGGCCTTACCCGCACACCCGCACGCCAGCACAAGGTTTTTTTAATAGTATCTGATATTGACACTTTTGAATTTTGAATCAAGAATCCGCACAACCTCTTTACTGGCAGAACCTGACCATGACAGCCCTTTTTGAACCCATTCATCGCCTGCACCACTTTGCCTGGCGCTGCCGCGACGCCGAAGAAACCCGTGTCTTTTATGAAGACCTGCTGAGCCTGCCCCTGACCCATGTGATCCGTGCCGACACCGTGCCCAGCACAGGGGAACACTGCCCTTATGTGCACATTTTTTTCCAACTTCAGGACGGCTCGTCTCTGGCCTTTTTTGACTTGGGCGACCAGCAAACGGCCGAGCCCTCACCCAACACACCCGCTTGGGTGAACCACCTGGCGCTGAAAGTGGCATCGCTCAATG